>CBDUAB010000020.1:0-12315 GCA_965365045.1 uncultured Planctomycetales bacterium | reverse complement strand
TCGTAATACGGCGTCCACTCAAAAGCAAATTGGTCGCTTTCCAAAGCGACTCCGCCCCAGCCGTCGGCACAACGTGTTTTGGCCCATGCAAGGGCTTCGTCATAGCGGCTGAATATGGCCACGATCAGCAGCACAGGCGTTGGCTGACTCGTTTCGCCCATTGGATAATCACGATCAATAAGACTTGGCAAAGACTGCCCGACCTTGGCTCGGTTTTCCCGTGAAGATGCACGTGCCCGCGGTGGGACGATCCACTTCATCGAGTGGAACACAGCGAATCGTCACTTTGAGTTCTTTGAGGATCTCGTCCATCTCGGGACTTTCCGTCCAGTGACAAATGGCAAAGCCGCCGTGGATTTCTGGCATGTCGACGTTCCGCGGCGTGAAGAACTCGCGAAAGTCGTCCAAGGCATCAATTTCGCGGGTATGCTCTTTCCGCATCGCGTCCGCACGGGCGAACAAAGCATCTTGGATTTCTGACAATATCGTGGCGATGTTTTCGACAAACTCGTCGCGGGAAACTCCGTTGCTTTTTGCTTCGTCCCGACGCGCCATGAATACCGAATTGGCGTTGACGTCACGCGGGCCAACTTCGACACGAACCGGCACCCCTCGCTTGATTTGGTCCCATTTTTTCTGCCCGCCACGTATATCGCGGTTGTCCGTAATGACTCGAACGGGACCACCGTCATATTGCTGCTGTTCAAGTTGGGTTTTGAGCTCCGCACAATACGCCAGAACTTGACTTTGTTCTTCGTCACTGCGATAGATCGGCAAGATAACCACATGCTTCGGGGCCAGCCGTGGCGGCAATACCAAACCATCATCGTCGCCATGCGTCATGATGATCGCGCCGACGAGGCGAGTGGAGACGCCCCACGAAGTCGTCCACGCGAACACTTCGTGGCCGCTGTCATCTTGAAACTTGATATCCTGCACCCGCGAAAAATTTTGGCCTAAGAAGTGCGACGTGCCCGCCTGCAGTGCTTTGCGATCTTGCATCATGGATTCGATCGTGTACGTCTCTACCGCCCCCGGAAAACGCTCTCCAGAAGTTTTGATTCCTTTCACTACGGGCATCGCCATATAATTTTCGGCGAAATCGGCATAAAGATGAAGTATGCGTTCGGTTTCTTCAATGGCCTCGGCATCGGTCGCGTGAACCGTGTGCCCTTCTTGCCATAGAAACTCGGTCGTACGCAGAAACATCCGTGGGCGCATTTCCCAGCGAACCACATTGGCCCACTGATTCATCAGGATCGGCAAATCGCGATACGACTGCACCCATTTGGAAAACATGGCACCGATGATCGTCTCACTCGTCGGCCTCACGATCAGAGGTTCTTCGAGTTCACCGGCAGGCACGAGACCGCCGTCAGGCCCCGGTTCGAGTCGGTGATGAGTGACGACGGCGCATTCCTTTGCAAAACCCTCGACGTGCTGGGCTTCCTTTTCCAGAAAGCTCATCGGGATGAAAATGGGAAAGTACGCGTTCTCGTGCCCGGTGTCTTTAAACATGCGATCGAGCGTCGCTTGTATGTTCTCCCACAGACCGTAGCCCCACGGTTTGATCACCATGCAGCCGCGCACCGGCGATGCTTCGGCCATATCGGCGGCCTTAATGATTTCTTGGTACCACTGCGGATAATCTTCGGCGCGAGTAGGCTGAATGGCTGACTTCGGTTTCTTGGCCATTTTTTTCTTGGCAGTTAAAGCATTTGGCGGTCTTGTCCAACCGAGACTTGGCATTCTAGGACAGTTTCCGCTGCATGGGCAAGTCGAACGATCGTTGAGTAGCCTCGTCAGGTGCAGGAGCGCACCCTCTCCTTGTCGGCGTGCGGCGATTAGCTAGAATCGCAGGGTTTATCCAAGAATTAGAAGATCAACCGATATAGATATCATGTCACGACGCTTTATCAATCAGTTAGGGGAACACGAAGCAGTTCGCGAGATTTTTCTCGTCGGCAATAAGCAACTGCGACAGAACCGCAACGGTAACCTTTACCTCCAAATGCAGTTGTCCGATCGCAGTGGCTCGGTGAACGGCATGATGTGGAATGCCAACGATCATATTGCAAGCACGTTCAAAAACGGCGACTTCGTCGAAATCGAAGGAACAAGTCAGTTCTACAACGGCGCGATGCAGATCATCGTCAACAGCTTGGAACCAGCAAAAGAAGACGGCGTCGACCAAGAGGATTTTATCTTTGTTTCCAAAAAAGAAGTTGAAGGTTTCATCTCGCAGATAAGTGAGCTGCTGCGTGGAATGGAAAACCCTCATCTACGCAACTTGGTCGAATCGTTCCTAGCGGACGAAGCGTTCATGAAACAGCTCTCGCTGGCGCCCGCCGCGATTAAGAACCACCATGCATATCACGGGGGATTGCTGGAACATGTGACGAATCTGATGAAGGTCGCTCATGCCATCGCACCGTTCTATCCCGCGATTGACCACGACCTATTGTTAATGGGCGCGTTCTTGCATGACCTCGGTAAAGTCGAAGAACTGAGCTACCAACGTGACTTGGCCTACACGGACGAAGGCCAGATGATTGGTCACTTAGTTATGGGCGTTGCCCTTTTAGACAAGAAAATTGCCGAAACGGAGAAGTTGGCGGGTGAACCGATACCGGCCGATTTGGCGATCCGGTTAAGACACATGATTATCAGCCATCACGGCAAATACGAGTTCGGCAGTCCCAAACTGCCGATGACTTACGAAGCCGTTGCTTTGAACTTGCTCGATGACCTCGACGCCAAGATTCACCAATTCCAGCAGATTGTGGATGGCGACGTGAACGAAGACAGTAATTGGACCGTTTTCCAACCAAGCTTGGGCCGTAAGCTGTTCAAGGGAAGTTAGAAATAACAAAACTAATGTCGCACACCGAACTTCAGCGGCTCATTTTGCAACATGTCAATCAGCCTAGCTACCGGCCGGTAAAACCACGCGTCATCGCAAAACAGCTACGATTGCCACCCGACGATCAAGCACAGATTCGCAAGGTCGTCAAACAACTCGTTCGCACCGGTAAACTCATATACGGTTCCAATCATTTGGTAAAGCCGATCGGCGGCGGAGCCAAGAATCAGATTTCTGGCGCGTTCCAACGCACGCTGGGCGGTTTCGGTTTTGTCCGTCCGACCAGTAGCCCGCGTAGCGGAGATCGCAGCGACGATATTTTCATTCCTGCTGACCGCACTCGTGACGCGGCCAACGGCGATATCGTCTTGGTAACCATCAATCGTCGCCGCAAAGGGCTCAACACGCGGGCAGCCGGCGAAATTGTCGAAGTCAGTCAGCGGCGAACAAATCAGTTCGTCGGAACTTATTTTGAGGAACACGATAAGGGTTACGTGAATGTTGACGGTACGGGGTTTACCCGACCCGTCGCGGTTGGTGACCCGGGCGCGAAAAACGCCCACCTTGGCGACAAGGTCGTGATCGAAATGGTGCGTTTTCCAACGGCGCGCCAAAGTGGCGAAGGTGTCATCACCGAAGTCTTGGGGGACCATGCCAAACCGGGCGTCGACACTCGGATTATCCTCCATGAGTTCGCACTTCCGGATGCTTTTCCCGAGGACGTACTCGAATCGGCGCGCGAGGAAGCCGAAGCCTTTGACGAATCCATCGAGGACGATCGCACCGACCTGACTGACTTGACGGTCGTCACCATTGACCCCAAGGACGCCCGCGATTTCGACGACGCCATATCGCTCGAGCAAATTGAAAAGGACCACTGGCGGCTGGGTGTACACATTGCCGACGTGTCGCATTTTGTCCGGCCAAAAACGCCCCTGGACAACGAAGCACAAGATCGGGCGACCAGCATCTATTTGTCGGACCGTGTGATCCCGATGTTGCCCGAAGTCATCTCGAACAATCTTGCCAGTCTGCAGCCGGATCGAGTCCGTTATACCAAGACGGCCTTTATCGAGTTCACTCCGGACGGCGCGCGCGTGGCGACGGAAGTTTGCTCAGCGGCAATCCGCAGCAAGTGGCGTTTTAGCTACGAAGAAGTCGACGATTATCTCGAACGACCTCACATCTGGAAACGCAAATTGCCTCCTGAAGTGTTTCGGTTATTGGGAACAATGCATCGCTTGGCAATGGTCCTGCGCCGTCGGCGGATGGAGCGAGGCTCACTCGAACTGACGCTGCCCGAAATCAAATTGGACCTGGACGACCACGGCAAGGTCACGGGCGCCCATAAGGTTGAAAACACCGAAAGCCATCAGATCATCGAAGAATTCATGTTGGCTGCGAACGAAGCGGTAGCAGAACGGCTCCATGATGCGGAACTTCATTTCCTGCGCCGCATCCACGCAGATCCAGATCCGCGTAAACTGAAAGTGCTGACTGATTTTGCCCGGCATCTGGAATTTGACGTGGAAAGCTTGGAAAGTCGTTTTGAGATCAAACGCCTGTTGGCCGAAGTCGCCGGTCACCCCGAAGAATACGCCGTCAATTTCGCGGTCTTACGAAGCCTGAAAAAGGCCGTCTATGGCCCGGAAGAGGAAGGACATTACGCGTTGGCCAGCGATCACTACTGTCACTTCACATCGCCAATTCGACGGTACCCAGATTTGGTTGTCCATCGTCTGTTCGACGCACTGGCAAGCGGCAAGCGACCCAACACGGACTTTGCGCAACTGGTGTTGTTGGGTGAACACTGCTCTGATCGCGAGCGTCGTGCGGAAACAGCCGAGCGTGAGCTGATCAAACTCAAGCTACTACACTTCCTGCACGAACGGATCGGAACACAAATGGACGCCGTGGTTACCGGTGTCGAGAATTATGGAGTGTTTGTGCAAGGAATCGAATTGCCCGCCGAAGGTCTCGTGCACGTCGATTCACTCGAGGACGATTCTTACGAACTCGACGAAACAACGCTCACGCTAGGTGGTCGCCGCGCCGGCAACTCCTTTCGCCTTGGTGATCAAGTGCGCGTGGAAATCGCCAGTGTCGATCTCGACCGTCGCGAACTGGACTTTCATTACGTACGACACGTCAGCGAGTCACCCCGCGCTGCTCCGAAAAAGAGAAAGCCCAAACAAAAACACGAAAAACCTAAAAACGGCAAGGGAAAAGGCGGTCATAAAAAAAAGGCGAAAAAGAAACGCCGACGCAACTAAACAGGTCAGACATCCCATGAATCAACCGCTCCTCCGTACCGCCTTGCACGACTGGCATGTTGCCCACGGGGCGCGCATGGTGGACTTCGCCGGCTGGTCGATGCCGGTTCAGTACTCCTCCATCGTGACCGAACACGAGGCGACGCGTCAGGCAGCCACGTTGTTCGATATTTCGCACATGGGCCGGTTACGCTTTGACGGTGCCGATGCAACCGCATTTCTCGACCGTCTATTAACTCGCCGAGTCACTGACCTGGAAGCCGGTCAAATCCGGTACTCGTTGATTACGAATGAGCAAGGTGGAATCCTCGACGATGTTCTTGTTTACCATTTGATCGATGCCGACGGGACTCGATTTATGTGGTTGGTCGTGAACGCTGGAAATCGAGCGAAGATCAAAAACTGGATCGAACGGCAGCTAGACGGCGCCGGCGACGTGAGGTGGCGCGACGAGACCGAACAAACGGCCATGGTCGCCTTACAGGGACCAAAAGCGATCACGCTGGCCACTAGGATTCTTACGGAACTCACCCCAGCCGATATGCCTTATTACTCGGGCGCCGTCACGAACATCCTCAACGAGCGTGCCATCGTCAGCCGCACTGGCTACACGGGCGAAGACGGCGTCGAAATCATCTTGCCTTCATCGGCGGCGACCGAGCTCTGGGAGTCCCTGTTGACGGCCGGACAATCCGCGGGCTTGCTCGCCGCCGGGCTTGGTTCGCGAGACACGCTTCGTCTCGAAGCCGCCATGCCACTCTATGGGCACGAGCTTGACGAGAGTATCAATCCGTACCAGGCGAGTTTACACTTTGCGGTAAACCTCAAAGATCACGACTTTATTGGCCGTGAAGCGTTGGTTGCAGCCCTCCAACATACGGGCCAACCTCGTCGCATCGGCCTGAAATTGAAAGGCAAACGGGTGGCCCGTCAGCATTTCTCGATTACCGATGGTGGTCAGACGATCGGCGAAGTCACTAGCGGGACATTCTCACCGACCCTGAATTGCCCCATTGCGCTGGGTTATGTCCACCCAGACTTTGCCAAAGTTGGGCTTAGCGTCACAATCGACGTGCGCGGTCGAGACGAACTCGCCGAGGTCGTCAAACTGCCTTTCTACAAGCGCTAATAATTGAATCCGCTACAATCAGCTAACAAGCACGAAAGTTGCACAACATCGGAGAATCCGACGTGAATCCAGCAGAACTCCTGTATGCCAAGACCCATGAATGGGTATCCGTTTCCGAAGCCGAAGGTGACAAGATCGCCACGGTTGGCATTTCCGCCTTTGCAGTCGAACAGCTGACGGATCTCGTTTACGTTGAACTACCCCAAGTCGGCAAATCGGTTACGGCGGGAGATTCGATCGGTGAAATCGAATCAGTAAAAGCGGTAAGTGATTTCTATAGCCCCGTGACCGGCGAGATCATCGCGGTCAATTCGGAATTGGCTGAGAAGCCGGAGATACTCAACGGAGATCCTTATTCGAACGGCTGGATCGCCAAAATCAGAATCGCCGACGATTCGACATTAAGTGATCTCATGGACCAGTCTGCCTATGAAAAACAATGCGAATCCGAAGCCTAATTCGAATGAACCAGTTTGGTCATCCTTCCGTCGTTGAGGCTCCCTCAGAATGACCGCTCACTTGAGTCAGGAAAACATCGTTAATCATGCCCTATACATTCAACACGCCCCAAGACCAACAAGACATGCTCACGGCGATCGGCGCGGCTTCGCTGGAGGAACTATTCGAGCAGATACCCGCGCAGCTGCACCTCAATCGACCACTCGATCTGCCGGCCGCAATGAGCGAGCTGGAATTGACACAACACATGACCGAGCTCGCCGAATGCAATGAACATGCCGGCAAACTTGTTTGCTTTCTTGGAGCGGGCAGCTATGACCATTTCATCCCTGCCGTGGTGGACGCCATCGCGTCGCGCGGCGAATTCTACACGTCGTACACGCCGTATCAGCCCGAAGTGAGCCAGGGCAACCTCCAGGCGATGTTTGAATACCAAACACTGATCTGCCAACTGACGGGCATGGACGTGTCCAATGCAAGTCTCTACGACGGCGGCAGCGCGGTTACCGAAGCCGCTCTGATGTGTCTGAGCGTGACCAAACGATTTGGCAAGGTAATCGTTCCGGAAACACTTCATCCGGAATATCGCGAGATTCTGGCAACCTATTTCGAAAACATCAGTGCCGAAATTGTCACCATTCCCACGACAGATGGGATCGTGTCGCCAGCGGATATCGAAAAAGCGATCGACAAGAATACCGCCTGTGTGATCCTGCAGAACCCCAACTTCTTTGGCTGCGTTGAAGCGGTGCAAAAGATCGCTGACATCACGCATAAGGCGGGTGCCCTCTTGGTACTTTCATTCGATCCGATCAGCCTCGGACGACTCAAGCGACCGGGCGATATGGGAGTCGACATCGCCGTGGCCGAAGGCCAGTCACTCGGCTCACCCATGGCCTATGGTGGACCTTACCTGGGCGTCATGGCGTGCCGCGACCACTTTGTGCGACGGATGCCCGGTCGGATTGCCGGACAAACGGTTGATCGCCGCGGCCGCCGCTGCTGGGTGCTGACGCTTCAGACCCGTGAGCAACACATTCGCCGCGATAAAGCGACGAGCAACATCTGCACGAACCAAGGTTTATACGCGCTGCGCGCGAGTGTGTACCTCGCCGCGTTGGGTCCGCGCGGTTTACAAGAGACGGCCGACCTCTGCCTGCAAAAAGCTCACTACGCAGCTCAAGAAATGCTCCGCAACGATCGATTTGAATTGGCCTGGTCGCAACCTTTCTTCAAGGAGTTTGTTATTCGCGACCGGGTCGGAAAAGTAGACGTTCTGATGGCGGCGGCCCGCGAACAAGGCATCCTGGCTGGCGTTCCCTTGGGGCGTTGGTATCCAGAACTCGACGATTGCTTTCTGGCCGCCGTGACGGAGCAGCGAACGTGCGCACAGATTGATGCCTTGGCAAATTGTTTGACCACTTGCAACGATACAAAGGCTACGATCCATGCGTAATCGCCTCTCAACCAACATGCTATTTGAGCTTTCCAAATCAGGTCGCCGTGCGGCCCGTTTGCCAAAATGTGATGTGCCGGAGAAATCCCTAGACGATTTGCTGCCAAGTTCCGCGCTGGCCGCCACTCCGCCACCGCTACCTGAACTGGCCGAACCCGACATCGTGAGGCACTTTACCAACTTGTCGACACTTAACATGTCAGTCGATACGCATTTCTATCCGCTCGGTTCGTGTACGATGAAGTACAACCCGAAACGGAACGAACGTATCGCCGCCTTACCTGGCATGGCGCACATTCACCCTTATCAACCTGACGAAACCATCGGCGGGTTGCTCGAACTGCTCTATTCGGTACAGGAGATGCTCGGCGAGATTTCCGGCCTGCCGGGCGTTTCGTTGCAACCGGCGGCTGGTGCCCAAGGTGAACTTGCCGCACTGATGATTGCCGCGGCTCACTTCCGTGAAATCGGACAAACGCGGCGCACCGTACTGACGCCTGATAGCGCACATGGGACGAACCCGGCCAGCGCTCGCATGGCGGGTTTTGACACCGTCACCGTCAAGAGCTCGTCCGACGGGCTCGTCGATATCGACGAGCTGCGTTCCCGGCTCAACAATCAGATCGCCGTGTTTATGATTACCAATCCCAATACACTGGGACTGTTCGATCATCAAATTAGTGAAATAGCCGACCTCGTTCATGGCGCGGGCGGCTTGATCTATCTTGACGGCGCAAACATGAATGCGATTCTCGGCGTCACTCGTCCCGGTGACTTCGGCGCCGACATGATGCACTTCAATCCGCACAAGACATTCAGCGGACCGCATGGCGGCGGCGGACCTGGCGCTGGACCGATTTGTGTCACCGATCGCTTATCCACTTACCTGCCAAAACCGATCGTTGCTAAATCTGACGAGGGTTATTATCTCGATCACGATCGCCCGCATTCAATCGGCCGCGTACGCAGCTTCTTTGGAAATGTGGGCGTACTCATCCGAGCTTATGCCTATCTGCGAACTCATGGTCCCGATGGCCTCCGCCGCGTTTCCGAAAACGCCGTGCTCAATGCGAACTATTTATTGAGTCGCGTGAAGCATATCTTACCGGTCCCACACGGTGATCGGTGCATGCACGAGTTCGTGGCGTCGGCGACCGAAGTCAAGAAAGAAATAGGCGCGACCGCCATGGACATTGCCAAGCGATTGCTGGACTTTGGTTTTCACGCGCCGACCGTTTACTTTCCACTGACGGTTGCCGAGTCGATCATGATCGAACCGACCGAGACCGAAAGCAAAGAGTCGCTCGACGCATTTGCCGAGCATCTCTTTCGCATCACCGACGAACCGTTCGATACGCTACACGAGGCGCCGCATTCGACGGCAATTAGCCGGCCGGACGAGGTTGCCGCGGCCCGGCACCCGGTTCTCCGCTGGCAGCCCACCGCGAGCGAAACTAACGGAAAAGACGCCCCGTAATCCATGCCTGATTACCGTCTGTTAATTGACGACGAGGAATCTGGCACGTGGAATATGTCCGTCGACGAGGCGTTATTGCAGACCGCTAGCGATAGGGGTCAAGCGACGTTGCGGTTTTATCAGTGGTCCGTTCCGACTTTGTCGCTTGGCTACTTTCAACAACATGACCTTCGTCGAGAACACGTCGCCAGCGCAAACTGCCCAGTCGTTCGACGCAGTAGCGGAGGAGGCGCGATCGTGCACGATCGTGAAATCACCTATAGCTTGGTAATTCCCCTCCGCGATCGTTGGTCTGTCAAGGCAGCGGAACTCTACACGACCGTTCACGAGTCGTTAACCGACCTGTTGCGGACGCTGAACGCAAATGGTGAACTTTACAGTGGAGATACATCCAGTACACCGTTTCTTTGTTTCCAACGTCGCGCGCCAGGTGACGTCGTTGTGAATCACTCCAAGATCATGGGCAGCGCCCAACGCCGCGCAAAAGGGGCACTGTTGCAGCATGGAAGTCTCATATTAGGCCGCTCCGCTGCCGCCCCCGAAATTCTGGGGCTGCGGGAAATCATGGACGTGCCGTTTTCGCGGGCGGAGATAATCAGACAGTGGACCGTTCTGCTGGGACGGCGACTTTCGGCTGATTTTCGCCCAGATACCCTTGCTCCGGAAGAACTCGACAGGATAAAGTGCCTCGCAGCGGAAAAATATGGTCACCCAGCGTGGACTCAGCGCCGATAGACGTTTAACCACGTCTTTGACGCGAGGCAGGCATTGGTCTATGCTAAATGGAAGAAGTGATCGTTGATTGCTCGTCGACGTTTTTTCATTTTATCCTTTTCTACCGTTGAGCCATCATTTCCTTCTGAATGTTTTTCAATTGGTTTGCTCTGCCCAGTCATACAGCAATACATTAATCGATTATTTGACTGTGGTTGAACCGCTTGGTTCAACAGCTTTTTGGGCAAGGAGAGCTGACATCGTAGATGTCGCCAGAACGGACCAGTGAGATGCGAGTAAAGCTGACAGTATTGCGTGGATCAAATAAGGGAAAGAATATTCTCATCGCCAAGCCCCAATATGTCTTGGGTCGCGATGAGAGTTGCAACCTGCGACTGCAGCACGAATCTATCAGTCGCAAGCATTGCGCTTTTTTTATTCACTCTGACAAGATCACGATTCGTGACTTGGGAAGCCGAAATGGGACCCTGCTCAACGGTGTTCGCCTAGCCAGCGAAACCGAGGTCAAAACGGGTGACACGATTCAGTTTGGGCCACTTGATTTTTCAGTGCAGTTGATCGATCGGCATGGCAATCCCATCAAAGTCGAGCCGGCGTCCACCAGCGGTCCAGCCAAAACGGGTGACAGCGGTGTGATTAGCGACTGGTTGTCGGACACCGGCGCCGACGCAGAGGCTTCCAATAAAACAACCCGTCTGTTTAAGTTCGAGCCCAACGAGGCTAGTGAAACAGATGACGCCACAAAGACGATTGAGAATGCCGACACCAAAGCGTTAAAGGCCGCAAAAAACGCGAAAAACAAAGACAAGAAAAAGCCGCAAAAGCTGCCGACGGAACAAGTGGACGTCGGCGAAGACAGCTCGGAAGCCGCCGCCGATACATTGCGGCGGCTCTTTAATCGAGGCACGTAGGCGAACCGTTTCCGAGTTCAATAACGCAATTCCGTTTCACGATTTCAGCAAACGCGCTTTTCTCACTACGCTGGACGCCGTAGAATAACTGCGGTCGTAATTCCTAGCCTCGTGATGAAAGGCACATGCGTGCCGTTTGTGAACCACTCAATTCGGTCTCTGGTCGACCTGTGCATCGCGGGTGACGAAGCTGCAATGCGGGCCTTGGTGGATCGCTATCGAGATCGAGTATTCGGCCTCTGCTTACGCATGCTCGGACAATGGCACGACGCTGAGGATGTCGCGCAAGAGACGTTCGTGCGCGCCTTGGGTCACCTACGACAATGGGACCGTTCCCGCGATTTTGAGCCATGGTTATTCGCTATCGCCGGCAACCGCTGCCGAACATTTCTTTCCAAACGCGCTCGCCGACCGGTGATGCAACCGCTTGTCGATGATTTGCTCGACCAGGCCGCTGGTTTTCAGCAAGCCAGTCAATTTAGCGAAGAACTCGTCTTGGCGCTGAGCGCCATGCGCGCCGAACACAGGCAAGCGTTCTTGTTATATCATCAACAACAACTCAGCTACGATGACATCGCCGCTGCTTTGGACCGTCCACCCGGTACCGTCAAGACGTGGGTGCATCGCGCGCGGCGGTTCTTGATCACATTCTTGTCTCAACGTCAAACGATCGAGGTAGCCGAACATGCGCTGCGATGAATTCCTCCACCTCTTGAATGAAACGTTGGACCAACGCCAATCGGCACTCAGTGATGATCTCACTGAACATCTTGCCGAGTGTGTCAGTTGCCGAAATGACTGGCAAAAGCTGAAATCTTGTGCAAACCTTCTGCGCGAAAAATCGCGTAGTACTGACACTCGATTCACGGACAAAGTCATCGAAATGGCAATGAAATCTCGACAATTGCAACGTCGCCAACAAACAATCGTGTGGCTTTCGTATGCCGCGACCATCGCTGCCAGCGTACTCCGGTACGGTGGTGTGCCGAAGATTCTGGGCATCGCGCGGGAC
>CBDUAB010000019.1:0-12499 GCA_965365045.1 uncultured Planctomycetales bacterium | reverse complement strand
ACGAGATATTGGCGTGACTGGAGTTCAGACGTGTGCTCTTCCGATCTGATTGGGAACGGATTACCGACCGCTTGGAACAGATTTATTACGCAACCACCAAAGCGAACGTCGCGACAACGCGACGCCCATTTAGCGCGTCCCCACCTAGAAACGTCGAATACACGTTCTCACCCTGACGTTCACACGATCCATCCATGCGATGGCCCCGCCGCTGTTAACAAATCGAATAACTTTTATGGTTCAAATCCAAACACCGTGGATAACGCGCCGCGCCGTTCTCATCGTTCTTGGTGGCCTTATCGTCACGAGTATAGTTTCGGCGATCATCGGTTGTAGCGATCAATTGTCGATGGGCTTAGAACGTATCGATCTGTTCCGTTTGTCTTTGGCATTCATTTTTTATTTCCTGTACTTCCTGCTCAACGCGTTGGGCTGGACGCTGGTCTTGGGGGCCTTCGGACAAGAATTGCCTCCAGGTGCTGGCATCCGAGTATGGATCACATCCGAGGCGTGTCGCTGGCTACCCGGAAGCATCTGGAGCTACGGAGCGCGCGCTGCTCAGGCTGCTAAATACGGAGTATCCCCGCTAGTCACCGGAGCGAGTTTGGGATTGGAATTGATCTTGACGCTTGTCGCTTGGACCAGCGTCGCCGTCGTTTCGACCCTGCTTCATCGCACTGACCTGGCGGTCTTGGTGCGAAACGCATCGTTAACCAACCATCGCACGACGATTATTTGCTCGCTGGGCATGTTGGTCTTCGCCCTCATAGTGTGCGGATGGTTGTGTCGATGCGATTTCCCTCGCCGTCCACGCATTGTTGATCATTTGCAGACACTTTCGCGGCTGCGGCCGGATGCACGCAAAGTGGCGACATTACTGGCGTACTACGTCCCCATGAGTTGCCTGAATGGACTGGCTTTGTACCAAGTTGTATTGGCGTTTCACCCTGAAACGGAGGCTCCGGTTGTATGGGTATTGGGCGCGAATGCAATAGCTTGGTTGATTGGTTTCTTCGCGGTCTTCGCTCCGGGAGGGCTTGTGATACGCGAGGGGACATTAGCGACTCTTTTGGCCGTCTGGCTGCCGCTTGAATTAGCGCTAAGCATCGCCGTCGCGTGGCGAATGCTCCAAATGGTTGAGGAATTGTTGCTTGTCACGGCACTCTCCGTGCCGCTTTGGTTGAAGCGTACACCTACCTTGCAACAATCACGTTCCCACGATCGATAAGGCTAAACAGTTTGGGTGAGAAATGTCATTACCGTTCACGTCAACCTTAGGCAAATCCGACAACTATCGCAAGAAAGTTCGTTGGCTCATCCGAACTGGCCGAGCCATGTATGGACCAGCGCTGACCGTTTCGCTGCTGCTGATCACTGTCGGCATCGCTGGCGTCTTGATGAAATTCGTTATCTGGCCTGGCTATCTTGACCAACAAACTCGCATGTACACATCACGGCTGGGCTATGCGGCCGTAATGCGCCGTCAGGGGCGCCCCTTCCCTGTTGCAACGCGGTTTCCGGAATCACGTACGCTGTCCGCACGCTTTCTCGGTGAGGGTCTGATGCGCAGTGAGCCAATCTTGGTACCGATCGTCCCCATGGGGCGGATTAAGTGCGTGTACGTCAATCAAGGCGCACGCGTAAGAAAAGACCAGCTATTGGCCGAACTGAACGACACGCAAGCCCGAATTAGATACGAAGCCGCTCGGGCGGCGCTGGAGATTGCCAAAGCGGAATTGACACGCATCAAGATCGGTTCCGTTTACGTAATGGAGCATGAAAGACCCGAGCGCGAACAGATTCGTGTCGATGCCGCCCGGGAAACACTTAGTATCAAAGAACAATTGGACGAAATGGCCGACAAGCTTTTCAAGCAACGAGTCATTAGCAAACAACAACTGCTGCTGCGCAAAATGGAGAATGTCGAGACCGTCGCGGGCCTGCGTGAAGCTACGTTGTCCCTCAAACAATCCACCGGGGGACGAGAACAAAGCGTAAGGATCGCTGAAATCGCGGTCTACGAGGCACAGCTTGCCGTGGAACACCGTCGCGCCGAGCTCGATGACTTCAAAATCCACGCCCCGGCCGACGGTCTAATTGAGCAATGTCTCATTCATGTGGGCGAATACAACCAGGACCCAGGAAAACCGGCTTTCTTGATTGCGTCCGGACAATGGTTCGAGGCGTATTTTGACCAAACGGCGATTGGGCAATTTCAGGTTGGCGACACGGCCGTCGTCCATCTCGAAGCCTTCGCGGGTGAGGTCTTGACCGGAACGGTGGTAATGATCGATCCCATCGTGACTTACAAGATCGGTGGACCAGAAACAACACGACCCATTCGACCTCAAGGCACCGGCACACCGGAATGGCCCAGTACGTTTGCAGTGCGCATCGAATTGGATGACGTCGATGTACCGGTAACCGTGGGGCTTACCGGATTCACGCGAATTCTAAAGTCGCATGATGCGCTGGCCGTGCCAGCGGAGTCTGTGATTTCGGTATCCGCCGCGCAAGGAATCATCCATGTCGTGGCGGGCGACACTTTCGATCCGCGCAAAGTCTTCCTGGGTTATGCAGCGGATGGCTGGATCGAGGTTCGGGGCGGATTGGATACGGACGACGAGATCATTGTCAAAGGGCACGAAGTACTGCAGTCAGGTGACCGAATAATTAAATCCGATTCCTCGCAAAATGACGAAACCGCACCGATCGAACGGGCCACGCGGATCGAGCAATGAGGAACTTGGACATGCACCGGTTACTTCTATGGTCTGTCGTGCTGACCGGCATCTGCTGTCTAGCCGTTTGTAACTATGAAAACTGGTTTCTCGTCCCCGTGGCCACCGTTGGTTCTCCCTCGGGGCAAGCCGCGATCATGGCCGCGGAGCCACACATTACGCGCTATTTCCGAGGTGGCGCGTCGGCGATGGTGTTGGTGTTGATGGGATTGTTCTTTCGCCGCGGAGGGCGGTGGCATCTGGAAGTCATTTTCGCGGCAACCTGTGTTGTGGCGTTGTTAGCCTATCCGTACTGCGTGATGAGCTGGGAGTCGCGTTTGTCGGCCCGCGCTGCCTGGCTGCAAAGCCAACACGAGGATTTGACATGGTTCGGCGGAGACATATTCAAGTCTCACGAGTACAGAAGTCTGCCTTTAAAAACACGGCTGTACGTTGTCGATCAACCAAGGCAGATCGCTGTATTGAAGCTGCCGACATGGTCCATTCAAGAAATCGGTATCCACCGCCTGCCTTACCTCGTGCAATGGCTAGGGTACACGAACACCTTTTGCCAGTTCGTGGGCATGGGATGGATGCTGGCCGTCGGCGGTAGTTGTGCGTTGTTGTTGGGAACTCTGTTTCGCAACGGCAAAATCGAGGTTGCGCGAATTCGCTCGGCCGTACGGACATTAACGTTGGTCAGCCTTGCTAGCAGTATCGCCGCTTGGACGTGGCCGCTGAATAGTAGCCGGAACATGGCAGCCGCCGCCCGTTACACACATCGCGGCCAATATCACCAGGCCATTGACGAATTGCAACGCGCGGGTCAACGTTGGCCACTCGTTTGCGAGGATACATGGTATGTCGCGCAGCGAGGGCTATTGGAAAATCGTGTTGGCATCAACTCGGCTTACTCCCGACTGTACCGAGGCCAATTACTGGAGCGTGGCGGTTTCCACGCCCAGGCAACCGCCAAATACCAACAGGTGGTGTCAGCATCTCCTCGATTCTCCGCCGTGCGACGGGAGGCGTGCCGTGGACTCCTGAGGCTCGCTGTTCGCGAACTCAATTCCGGTTCCGATATGACGGCGGCACGTGACTTGGGATGCGTCGTGGCGATGGAGCCGTGCAACATCAAAGCGATGTTTGCCCTGCAGCTGGCCCACATGCGCGACGGAAATAGACAGGCGTTCGATGACGTCGCAAAACAATTCCAAGCGACGTATGCGTTCCTCCGGTTTCCAAACAAGCGGATTGTGTTAGCCGCGGCCGAAGAGCGCGCTTTTCACTCCTCTTACCAAGAAGGTGAAGTCGATGAAGCTTTGGACCATTACCACAAGATGAAGAACCCAAGATCGTAACGCGTGCCATACAAGTGACGACTGCTCGCATTGGCGCCGACCAGAAACGTGGCCATGAACGGGAACGCATTGAAAACATCTTCGTGCCAAACACCACAATCACTGCCTCTGGGCCGTGAACGGCGTCGACACATTCCGCGCGCCATGCGCGGATTGCTGGTAATTGTGTGCGCATTCTCGTTTTTTTTGGGCTACGCATTGTATCGTTGGGAGGACGCGCGTCGCTATCCTCTGCAGTCCATAGACATGTCCGGGAATTGGATTCAAGCACCGGGAGAATCAGCCTATACGGCCTATTTCCGTCGCCACGTTTCGATTCGAGGAAACATCCAGAACGCCTGGTTGTGCGTCTCGGCCTGCGATGGATTCGAAGTAACCGTTAATCGGAATCCCGTGCGGCGCCAATTTCTCTGGAGGCCAACGCGGCCATTTCAAACTGGCCTCACTGAAAAAGGTCAACGCCTTAGTTCGCCTCATCCATCGCTGGCCATGAACTTTCCTCGCGAATACCAATGGACCGGTCACGATAACTTTCGTCTCCCAGTGTTCATCGACATCGCGCCGGAACTTCGCCATGGCGACAATGTAATCTGCGTGCAAATCGAGTCCCGCAAGGCCCCTGCCATGGTGGCCATCGACGGCGAGGTAACACTGCACTCAGGCAACACCATCTCATTGGAAAGCAATACCAAATGGCGTGCTGAGCCAATTCCACTTGGATCGTTGTCGATGAATTGGACGGAACCCAAATTCAACGACCGTGCGTGGCGTTATGCTCAACCGGCGCTACCTCCTGCTGGCGGCCTTTGGTGTGCCTTCGATCAGCATGTCTACTCGACACCGTTCAACGGCTGGTGGTTGAAACATCCAGACGCCAACGGACAACAAGCTGTCTGGTTTCGGAAAACCTGGAATCTGCCGGATCGACCTTCCGACGCCTGGGTGCGGTTGGCCGCCAATCGGTATTTCGATCTTTTTGTCAACGGCGTGCGTGTGCAAACGCCACAGACGTATCCCTCAGATCTCGATTCAGGGCAATGGGTTATCGAGCGCCAGCGCGCCATCGATATGCCGGCTGCGCCCACCTTGCTGGACCCTGACGAAATCGACTCAGCCTATGCGGGGCGGAATTACCTGGTTCCGCCGCATGGTGACCCAACCGTTGACACGGAAATCTCGCGCAGATCTTTCAAGCGTGAATTCCATAGCCTTGATCGTTCAGTACGTCGCCCGGATTTGCCAGGCACTTACGATCCAACGCGTACGCTTGCCGAATCGCGGCGTCCACACGATCGGCCTTATTCATTTCCCCAACCGGTGAAGCCCACGTCGTTACACCGCGAACGTGGCCACGGCGGACTATTGGCCTACGATATAGCGCGATTGCTGGTTAGGGGCAAGAATCACATCGAGATTCGACTGTCCGAACCCGAAAGCGTGAATCCGTTCAATTGGCCCTCTAGCGTGGCGGTCGATGGCCAAGCAACGATGGGTTCCAAGCAACGGGTCACGCTTGATTCTCGAATTGGTTGGACCTGCGCCAAATCCATCCGCAATTCCAACGCCACAACAAAATTCCTGCCTGCTGTCGCGACAAAACTAGCGAACGCTTCCAGTGTGAAGCTGCCACGGCTGCAATATCAAGGTGCCGCAAGGACGAATAAGGTCGCTGTCCGGCAGGCGTGCGTTTGGATGTTGATCGTCGCCACCGCAACAGTGTCGATTTGCGGCGTTCTATTCGTTCCGTTGGGTGTTAGCTTACACAGCCACGGACGCACGGCGACGGTTGTGCACTTAGCGCGAATGCTCTATGCAATGTTGCTGGCGGCCACATCCGTACTCATCACAGCCATTTTGTTGGACATCTGTTGGGCTGAACGCCATGAGTTGTTGTGGTTCCTACACGCCCGGACTTGGGAATTTACCTTTTGGGTGGCCGTTTGTGTTGCCATTCTGGCTGGTTTGCTCGATCTGTTGATTCGCGTGCGCGGAATTCGTCGTAGCAGGCCATTGACCTACCCCAACTTTTCGTTGCGGGGCCTGCCAAAATCGCGCTTGTGGCCCCATTTGATATTGTGGATTTTGTTCCTCAGCTTTGTTGTGCGGGCGCACAAGTTGGATTTTCAGCCACTAGACGATGATGAGTATGCCTCGACGCAGGCAATTCTGGCAATCGCCGAATCGGGGATTCCCCACTTTGTTCCAGAGCGAGTATGGTACACACGCAGTCCATTATTCCATTATTTCCACGGGGGAATCGCCGCTCTGTTTGGCTCAAACCTGTGGTCCATGCGTCTGCCCAGCGTGCTTTTCGGCGTGGCAACTTGTTGGCTGACCTATCTGTGCGGTGCGCGCCTGTTAAAGAGCCCTTGGATTGGCATGGGCGCGATGTTGTTGATGGCCATCCATCCCTTTGAGGTCTACACCGGCCACGTCATCCGGTTTTACCAAATGCAGCAGTTCTTGACGCTGTTAACGGTCTATTTTTTTTGTAAGGGATTCGTCTCCGGCCAATCGCAGGTTTTTCGATACTTGACCGTTGCCGCGTTTCTGGCATCCGTGCTGAGCCAGGAGATAAGCGCGGTAATGGGGATTCCGCTGTTCCTCGGCTACCTAGTGTTCGCTGAGGACAACGGCAGGGCAGCGAATTTTAAACTCGTCATGGTATCCTGCTGTGCTCTGGTCTTCATCGCCTTGGATTACGCCGTTTTCCAAACGAGGTGCATGACTCGGCTGGAAGGAATTTCGCCCAACCTCGAAGCGACGGTGAAATTGCATCTTTGGTATCCCTACAACTTCCTTTCTCTCTTTATTGGCTATTCCCGTCTCCACGTTCTTCTCAGCCTGTTCATGTTGATTGGTTTGCCATTGGTCTGCCGGCAGAGACAACGTAACACCATGGCGTTTTACTTGGTGCTGTTCTCCGGCGTCGTCATGACCAACCTGATGGTGACACATGTAAGTCTGCGATACCAATATTGGCTATTTCCCTTGTGGATATTGTTGTCTCTGGAAGGATTGCGTGCCTTCTTGGTCCGTGCCTGCGCCTATGGGTTGAATTACCGGCGTGAACCGCGACGCCACGGGATGATAATGGCCGTGGTGGCAACCGTGGTGTTCATTGGCTTTGTCCTTTCGTTCTCACCTTGGCGTTTGATTGGTAGCCATGACTTGAAACTGCTGGGAGACTCTACCGGCGCAATGCAGTACATCCGTCGCCAATTGCGCGATGGAGACGTGGTCATGGTCACCGAACCTCACACGCACGCCGCTTTCATTGAAACAGGCCAGGTCGACTACGACCTCTCGGTTCCGTTGTTATATGACTATGCTATTCGGCAAGATGGAAAACTGATTGATCGCAATGGGGCCGCCGAGGTCGTCAGCAATCTTCCCGAATTGATGAACGTTTGCCAACGCCACGAGCGTATTTGGTTAGCCGTAAATCGCGAAAAACTGCGCAGCCGTGGCAAGAACATTCGCTGGGAATATCCGGGAGCCCGCGTCGACTTGTTCCTACGCAGCAACTTTCAGCTAGTACACCAAACATATCTGTGGTCAGTCTACCTCCGAGACGGTCACAACGGTCACTACACGCCGTTTCGATGCGATCGATTGTGATAACTTTCAAAGTGTGAAAGCTATATTTTCGAAATCAAACTGTAGACGAATTAAGAAAGTGAATCGTAATGAAATCCACAATATCGTGGTCAACAACGAACGGGCCTGTTTTGACTCAGTTCCTCAACAAATGTGGTGCGGCCCTCACATTTCGTGGATCGCGAAATTATTGGGAAAAACGTTACGCCGGCGGCCGCGACTCGGGAGCCGGTTCTTACGGCCGTTTGGCCAAGTTTAAAGCGGATTGTGTCAATGCGTTTGTGACCGACAACGCCATCAAGTCGGTCATTGAGTTCGGCCCCGGAGACGGAAATCAGCTTTCCCTGGCCGACTACCCGCGGTACATCGGGCTAGACGTTTCGCGGACCGCGGTCTCGATTTGCCAGCAGCGATTCAGCGCGGACCGCAGCAAGAGCTTTTTTCTCTACGAACCGTCCGCATTCACAGACCATCAACGCATCTTTTCAGCCGAGCTCGCGCTGTCCCTGGATGTCATTTATCACTTGGTCGAGGATGATGTCTTCGCAACATACATGACACATCTGTTTAACGCGGCGGATCGGTTTGTCATCGTTTACTCGTCAGATCGAGAGGACCGCACGATCACACCGCACGTGCGGCATCGCAGGTTTACCGCGTGGGTTGAACAGAACGTGCGGGATTGGGTCCTTCTCACTCATTTCCCCAACGAGTTTCCTTACGATCCGCATGATCCGGAAAACACGTCATTCGCCGACTTCTTCGTCTACCAACGAAGACAGTAAAAGAGCCAGTGCGGCCGGCGCTTGCCACGGTAATTCTTACTGTTTGTCTGCCTAAGACATGGCATAGCGTGATTTCCTGCAGCCACGTAACTCTTGTGTGGCCGGCAAGTTAAGCACGCCTCCTACAAATTACTTTTCAATGGCACGTCGATTGCTAATCGAGATGTCGGGCTCCGATGCCAGTCTGCGCACGGAAACTACGCTCATCCTAAAAGCTCGGAACATTCGTTCGCATCGCGAGAGTCAACATGAATGCATGGCAGCAACGTTTAATCAGATTCGCTAAACATAAATCAAAATCCATTCAACGTGGACGCCGGAGAGCGTTGGGCACCGAATCTCTCGAAGCCCGGTGCATGCTGAGCATGACAGGATCGATCACCGGCGCGGTGTTCGTCGACGCCAGCAACGATGGTGTTCTCGATGCGACCGAAGTTGGCCTGGCCAATATCAAAGTGTCGCTCTGGGGTGTGGATCGACGCGGGAATCGCGTGTCGAGTTCTCAAACGACTGACGAGATTGGACGTTACGCATTCCAAAACCTAAGCGCTGGAGTTTATATCATCACGGAAACACAGCCGAGCTCGTATTTCGACGGCGCGGATCAGGTCGGGTCCGCCGGTGGAGTAGCGAACCGGGACCGCTTCTTTCTTCGCTTATCAACGGACGAGCAGCAGGCGAGCGGATACTATTTTGGTGAGCTAGCGCCCGCTACGCTGCGAGGATTTACGTATCTGGACAAGGACCGTGATGGTAACTTCGACTTCCTTGATGACAGCCTGAACGGCATCCAAGTGAATCTGAGCGGAACGAATGACCTCGGCAAAAAGGTAAAAGAGACAGTGTCTACGGGCAAGGACGGATCATACAGATTCACCGGCTTGCGACCTGGGACGTATGAAATTAGCGCCGATCAAACGGATGAATACGCCGACGGTCGAGAGACGTTGGGAACATTTGGCAACAGCCCAAACCCGATCGACCGCAACGGAACAATGACAAACGACAAGTTCAGCTCCATCCAGTTGCACGCCGGAGAAGAGGGCTACAACTACAACTTTGGGGAACTCGACGAGGCATACACTGCGGGCATACTTGCCACGACGTTTGATACGACGGTTACGTTCACCGGGACGTCCGACGTAGATGAGTTCGGATTCATTGCCGGCACAGCAGAGCATACGGTGGTGCTAAATGGCGAAACCTTCAGCGTCGATGCGGCCGTGACGACGCTGGTTACCTTTTACGGTCAAGGGGGAGATGACGTTGTCCAACTGACTGGCTTGTCAAGTAAGGATGAAGTCGAGTTCCGGGACACGTCGGCGAAGTTCACCGGCGTCTCGTATCGTGTGCTGGTCTACAGTTCGCCGTTTATCACCGCGCTCAGCGGGGGCGGCGAGGATCGTGCCATGTTTTACGACACCGCCGGGGACGAACGATTCGAAGCCAGTCCGCTCGAAGGGCGCATCAGCGGCGACGGATTTGAGCATTCAGCGCACTCGTTCCATCGGGTGTACGCCTATGCCAGTGGCGGGTCGGACGTGGCGGTTTTACGTGATTCCAAGGGAGACGATGCATTCAAGGCAACCCCGTCCGATGCCCGCATGTCAGGTAGCGGCTTCTACAATTACACCAAGGGATTTGACCGCGTCGATGCTTATGCGGAGATGGGTGGTTCGAACGACCGAGCCTATTTCTACGATTCGTCAGGATCCGATACGCTGGAGTCCAGTGCGACTGTGACTCGGTTGTACAGCACCCAGTTTGATAACGCGGCGCATTCCTTCGACCGAACTTACGCCTTTTCCTCAAGCGGGGACGATACGGCCTATTTTTACGATACGGTCGGATCGGATTACTTCAAAGTCGACGAGTTCGGCGCACGGATGTACGGAGAAGGCTACTACAATCGAGCGGTCGATTTTGCTACGAACATGGCGTACTTCACGGCCGATGCTGCCACGGACCGATCGCTGCTGGCCTGCTCGTCTGGAAACGATTCGATGAAAGCGGCCGGCACGGTCGCGGAGGTCACGCGAGCTGGTCTGAACTATACCGTTGAATTGGTTGACAAGATGAAGGTCGTCGCTGGCCTTGGCACCGCGAAATCCGATATTGGCAAAATCGATTTTGTACTTGAGACCGAAGGGGAATGGACTGCTGTATAACGGTTAACGGATTTCATCCGTAATTGCAACACTATTGTTCGCCAGCCAACAAGCTCGCACACACGAGCACTTCATCGCTCCGCGCGAACACGTGTCCACCGGCGAACGCGGGATGCGACCAGCACACACCGTTGCGACGATTGAGTTGCAATCGAGTCGGTTCGATCAGTTTTGCCCGGCTGATCTCTTGAAAACCGGCAGGACTCAACTTGGCGATGATTAGCTCACCCCGTTCATTAAACATCCAAGTCCGGTCGCCGTTTTGCACAAAGTGGATCGTGCTCCAGCGCGCGCGTGGCGTCGCGGTCTTGTCTTCCCAAACACGCTTGCCGGTTGCCGCCTCTAAACAGCGCAGCTCCCCATAGCTATCAACTCCGTAAATGTGGTCGCCCAACCAGATTGGCGTGCTGATAATCGAATGCAGCGCATCGGTGTCCTTTTCACTGCGGCCCCGCGCCCGCCAGACCTCGTCAACGCCGAGGCGATCCTCCAGCAACTTCAACATGAGCGCACCGTCATAAAACGAAGTCACGAAAACGTGACCATCGTGGGCGATGGGAGAGGCAACGCCAATCGGCATATTGATGGGTGTCATGACGTGCCGCCAATGCACTTTGCCACTGCGGGGATCCAAACCCGCCACGCTGTCGCCAGTCCAGACAACGACGACATCTTGGCCGGCCTGACGAACAACGATTGGCGCCGTGTACTGAGCACGATCGTCCAGCGCCCGCCAAACCTCGCTGCCATCGGACCGCCGCAGAGCAACGACGCACGCACCGTCACGCCCTCCAATGTGCAAAATCACTACATCATCATGGATCAGCGGAGCGGCGGCGATTCCCCAAATCGGCATGCGAGATTCCGAGTGGTCATTCCGCTGAATTTGGAAATCACTGTTGAGATCACGTTTCCACAAAACTTCGCCATTCTGAGCATTGAGACAATGCAAGTGCCCCATGGCTCCCAACGCGAACGCCTGACCATCGTCGACGGTGACCGCCGCTCGGGGACCGGCTTCATAACTGATGCGGTATTCGCAGAGATAACGGTGTTGCCAAAGCAGTTGGCCGTCCGCCGCGTCAAAGCACAGCACACGCTCCGCCTGTTCCGGTTCGGTTTGGCGGTCCGTGAGGTAGACGCGTTGATCAACCACCGTGGGTCCGCTGTAGCCCGGGCCAATTTCTACCTTCCAGCGCGGTTGCAATCCGCTGTCTGGGAACGTTTTGATGAGCCCTCGCTCATGCCAACGACCATCACGATTCGGACCGCGCCATTGCGGCCAGTCGTCCGCAGCCACGCAGGCGTTGAACGCGAAGTGACATAGGATCACGAGCAGGCTGGTTGTCGGCTTGACTGTCTTTTCGAGCATTTGACTGGTCTCTTAGGGCAAGTACTTTCTTATCAATTCACGACATTTGGAATCGGCTCTCCAAGGACAGCCTTGCGACAAGCAATCGACCCTTTGACTCGCATGTCAATATGTCCTTGCTCGCTGTAAAACGCCGCATGCGGGTTTACGATGACACGGTGGTGGCAAGGATTTGTTGGGTCTCTCCAAGCTTTAATCAACACGTTGTCGGCGCTTGGCGGCTCAACTTCGAAAACATCGATCGCGGCCCCGGCAAGGTGCCCACTGGTGATCGCCGCGGGAATGGCATCGGTGTCGACAACTCCACCGCGAGCCGTGTTGATCAAGAAACTGCGCGGTGCCATCTGGGCAATCGCTGTACTGTCAATCATGTGTCGGGTTTCACTCGTTAGCGGGCAGTGCAAACTGACAGCATGGGACTGTGACAGTAACTCTTTGAGCGTTTCGGCTCGCGTGATACCAAGAGCTTTGTCGTACCCATTCGGCTTATACG
>CBDUAB010000018.1:0-12721 GCA_965365045.1 uncultured Planctomycetales bacterium | reverse complement strand
CATCGGTCGGGCAACCCGAGATGGAAACCAGTGGTTCGCCGAGAATTACACAATCAACATTTCACGCTGGAACATTTATTACCTGTACGCCCTGGAACGATACATGAGCTTTCGCGAACTCGCCGAAGGCAAAGTGGAAAAAGAACCCTCGTGGTACAACGACGGAGTCGAGTTGCTGGCCGACAGCCAACACGAAAGTGGTGCCTGGTTAAGTGACTGCGGCGGACCCGCCAGCACCTCGTTCGCAGTTCTGTTTCTGATGCGGAGCACAAAGAAATCGATCGACAAGGCCAATTATGGACAAGGTCTGCTGTCGGGCGGACGTGGTTTGCCCAAGGATATCGCCAACGCGCGTGTCCAACGCGGACGCATTGTGAGTGAGCCGCTGGGAGGCAAGGCCGAAGACATCTTGTCCGTCCTTGAGGACCCGGATAATCCCAAGTTTGAAGCGCTGGTCGACAATCCGGGCGCCATCACACTCAGCGATGAATCCACGAACAAGGCGAATCAAATCGAACGTTTTCGCCGGTTGATTCGTGGCGGCAACGCCCCAGCTCGACGTTTGGCCGTGCGCGCACTCACGGGGCGACGCGACCTCGACAATGTGCCAATCTTAGTCTACGCCCTCAGTGACCCAGACAATCAAGTGGCCGTCGAAGCTCGTGACGCGCTGCGGTTTGTCAGCCGCAAGTTCAACGGTTTTGCCATGCCGGACCAGCCCGAAAAGCAAGACAAAATCGCCGCAACCATGGCCTGGAAAAAATGGTACCGCTCGATCCGTCCTGACGCGGAGTTTCTCGAATAAATTTTGTTGCTTTTTAAAAATCAATAACACGTGTCCACTATCCCATCAACGAACGCACCCAGAGAGTCCGAGAATCGGCCGCCAACCGGTCTCGGCGTGTCCGCGTACGATCGGACAGCGGCCGTGCTCGTTGCGTTGCTGTTTATGGTCGGAGTCTCCGTTGCCATGCTGGTCGTGATTTGGATTACGAGCCGCGTGTTTACATCCCAAAAAGCGGTACCCGTCGAGTTCATCGAGGAACTCTCTGGCGGCGACGCGGCGTTGGGCAGCGCACGCGATCTGGAAGAACCAGGTTTGGAAGAAGTCGAAGATCTCAATGAACCGCAACTTGAACAAACATTAGATGCTCTGACGGCAATTATTTCGTCACAACAAGCAACGCTCGACACGCTCGAAGGCGAGGCACGTACGTCTTCTAAGGGTCGTGGACTGGGAGATAGTCGTGTGGCCGGTCCCGGCGGCAACAGCAATACCGTTCCGCGTTGGGAACGCTGGCAAATCGAATACAATGCTACGACGCTCGGCGAGTACGCCGACAAATTGGATTTCTTTGGCGTCGAACTGGCGGCCATAGGTGGTGGTAAAAAACAGATCGACTATGCGTACAACTTGTCGAAGAAAAAACCCGACACCCGTTCGTCCAGTGAAGATGATAATCGGATCTATTTTACGTGGAGCCACGGATCGCTGCGTGCCGGCGATCGGGACCTGCTGGCACGAGCCGGGATCACGACTCGAGGCCGCCTATTGGTCCAGTTTTACCCGCCAGAAGTCGAGAACACGTTAGCCCTGTTGGAAAACAAAGAGCTCAGCGGACGGCCGCTCGACGGCGTCAAGAAAACGGTCTTCGGCGTATTGGGATCGTCAGGAAAATACGAGTTTGTCGTGCTGCGGATGCAGCGGAAAGGGTGATTGCGGCGGGATGCGAAGAACGAGATGCGAGATACGGGATGGGACATACGGATTCAAGTTCTTTTTCGCGTGGACGATCGGACACCGTGCCTGCATCCCGCAATGCGCATCGCACATCGCGCATCCTGTATCCCGCAACCCGTATCCCACATCCCGCATCGCGTAAGCGGCAACAAAACTACAATAATCAAACGTTCTTACAGAGGCATCCATGGATACCAGCGGCCTGACGGGGCACATCGCGACACTAATCTACCTCATTCTCATCGCCATCGCGTTGTGGGGTGCCTATTGTGTTGTCATCGTTTGGATGCGCGTGTCGCAAAAACGCTTTCGCGACGAAGCGGAACAGGACGAGTTTCTCGCAAAGGTTGAGAAACATGTTGCCAATAACGATTTCGACGGCGCTGCAAAGCTGGTCGATGGCGACCTGCGGGCGACGCCTCAGCTAATCAACCTGGCCATTCGAAATCGCGACCTCGATTTCAACCAAATTCGACACCTCGTTACCGATCGTTTTCAACGGGACGTCCTCGCCGACTTGGAACATCGTCTGAGTTGGGTACACACCGTGATCAAGTCCGCCCCGATGGTCGGTCTGCTGGGCACCGTGGTGGGCATGATGGGCGCATTCGCCAAGCTGTCGTCGGCCGAGAACGTCAACCCAACCATGCTGGCCGAAGATATTAGTGTGGCGCTCATCACCACTGCCGCCGGTCTCTCGATTGCTATTCCCCTGGTTCTCTGCACGAACGGCATCAACGTACGAATTCAAAAAATGGAAGACCTTGTCGGTGCGGGCTTGACACGTTTCTTTGATGTATTCCGCCGTACCAAGTCCGAGTAACACTCCAACAAATCGAAAGAAAAAAGCACTCCCACTAAGCACATGAACGGCGACTTTTTCGACGAAAATGACGACGACGACCAACCGATTCGGTTGCCCAAACGGCCACTGCAAGAAGCGGATATGGATATCACGCCGATGATCGACATCACATTTCTGCTGTTGATCTTTTTTCTCGTCGCCTCGCGGATTGACGCGGATATTCAAGTCTCTTTGCCGCCGGCTCGGCATGGCACGGCCGTGGCAACGAAGAATTCCGTTATTCTCACCGTCACTAACGGCGCCGACGGTCGGGCGGAAATCTACAAAAGTGACGGCGCCGATCCCACACAGCGGCTGACAAGCGCCGATCCGGCGGACCAAGAAGCGGAGATCGTCGATTTTGTGCAGGCTGCGATGGACGACGGAAAAGAAAACGTGCTGGTCAAGGCGGAGAAGGACGTTAAACATCGCGAAGTCTCACGAGTTGCCAAAGCAATCGGTTTGGTCGAAGGCGTAAAGCTGTTTGTCGCTGTGCTGGAGATAGAATAACCATGGCCGACGCACCCATCGTCTTTGGCACTCGCAAAAAGAAAACCGAGCCGGAAATGGATATGACGCCGATGGTGGATGTCACGTTTCTGCTGCTCATTTTCTTTATGGTAACGGCGTCGTTCACGCTGCAACGGTCGTTTGAGATTCCGACGCCCAGGACAGATCAGCCGACCGCGCAAGCTCGGACCTTGGACGACTTTGAAGAAGATCCGAGCTTCGTGATCATCCGTATCGACGAGTTCAACACGTTTCATGTACTGGCTGCTTCCTGGGACGAAGAACGCGAATGCCCAGGAGAACAGGACTTACTGGTGAATCTACGTGAGGCCAGCCGCGGCGAATCCGGCAACAACGCCAACAAGCTTCTCGTCATGGCCCACGGTGATGCGATGCACGCAAAAGTTGTCATGGCGATGGATGCGGGAACGGCCGTCGGCATGGAAGAAGTTAAGCTCGTGACCGTCGAGGACGACAGCCTCTAAGAAAAGCTCTGAGAAATGAACGCGGAACAATTCTTACAATTCGCCGACGACAAAGGATTCTTGGATGCCAAGCAATTGCGGAGGATTCGACGGCAGATCCAATCCAGGGGGAAACCTGTCTCGGCCGGTCGCATCGCCAAGGTCCTCGTTGACAAAGGCCTGATAACCAAACACCAAGCCAAATCTCTGCTGAGTGATCTGCAGGCGTCCGCGAAAGCAAAGGAAGCTGCAAAGGAAACGGCGGCGCCTAAGGAGCCCGAACCCGAGATCGCAACAGCGCCGGTTGAAGAATCGTCTCTCGAATTGACTCCGATTGATGACGATGAAAAAAAGCCAGTCGCGGCACTCCCCGCCCCTATGGACACTTCCAAGCCTGAGCCCAGCGCGGCACCCGACGTCGAGTTAGAACCTCTTGACGCTGCCCCCGAATTGGAACTATTCGAAGAACCTGCCGCGAACCAACCGCTCGCCAAAGCCGCTGAACTGGTGGAACTCGACGACCAGGCAACTCCCATCCCACCGACGACGAACGCGCCACCGACAAGGGTCGTGCCACCTCCCGTCAGTCACGTGCCGCCAGGCGATACTGCAGCTGGCGCGATGTTGGATAAAGATAACGTGACGTCCGAAGCGGCGACGACGATGCAGTCGCGACGAAAACGGTCATTATTGGCCAAACTAACTGACAGCCTCCACCGTGGACCGAAGAAAAAACAGCAAAGCTGGGATTCGCCGCTGATGCTTGTCGGTGGCGGCAGCCTGTTGTTGATGGTGATCGTCGGTGGAGGTCTTTTCTACTTTCTCACCGGCGAAACTGGCGAGCAGGTCTTTGCACAAGCCGAAGAAGACTATCGTGCCCAATCTTATCTGCAGTCCATCAGCAAATATGAGCGATTCCTGGATCGCTTTCCGAATCATCCCAAAGCGAGCGTGGCGCGCGTTCGTCAAAGTCTGGCGCGGATACGACAGGTTGTCGAAGGCGGCAGTGACTGGGAACGGGCGCTCGAAACTACCGAATCCGAGCTTCCCAAAATCAAGGGTGAAGAAGCCTTTGGACCCGAAGCTCGTCCGGATTTGAGCCGTTTGCTGCCCGACATCTACGCCGGCTTTGTGAACCAAGCCAAAGAGGCCGCCGAGCCCGAACGCAAACAACACTTTTTGGACAAGTCACAACAAGCCTTGGCGCTGGTAACCAACCCTGAATACTTGCCAGCGTCGCTCCGCAAAACCGTCCAACTCGACATCGAAAGAGTCGATGAACAAGCGACTTTGATCGTGCGAGAGATCAATCGTGACAAAGAACTCTCTTCAGCAATTGAGAAAATCAAGGCCGCCACGGCAGCACAGGATACGGCAGCGGCTTACGGAATACGCAACGACTTGCTCAGTCGCTATCCAGGCTTGGCAAGTCATCCGGAACTTGCGGCCGCGGTACAAGAAATCACACTTGCCGAACGGGAAAACGTCACCGTCTCGACCGATCCCCTGCCCGCTACCACCTCGGATCACAATCGGTCCGCTGTGCGCCGTGTCGCACTCGCAGCGCGGCGGACAAAACAATCGACCGGCATCCAAAACCGTGTCATTTACGTTTTGGCCAGCGGTGCCCTGTACGGCTTGGATGCCGACGGCGGGCAGCTGTTGTGGCGTCGCTGGATCGGCTATGCGAGCTCGGTATTTCCACAACCGATCAGTCTTGAGCCCGACGCGGATGTGTTGGCTTTTGACGACGAGCGACAGGAATTGATTCGCCTTCGCGCCCGCGATGGTCAGTTAATCTGGCGACTGCCGCTGGACGACACGATCACACCGCCCATCGTCGCTGACAATCGAATTGCCATAGCGACACGTTCGGGACGCCTGCTGTGGGTCGATTCCGAATCAGGGCAAGCGGCGCCCGTAGCGCAACTCCCTCAAGCCTTATCGGTCGCACCAGGCGTCGATGATCAACATGGTCGACTTTACCAAGTGGGCGAACATTCAAGTCTTTATATCCTATCTACTGACACACTGAGCTGCGACGAAGTCGCCTATATCGGCCATCGTTCAGCCAGCGTCAACGTGCCAGCGATTTCGGTATCTGGACATGTGTTTGTCGCGGAGAATGGAGGCGACTATTCGCTGCTTCACATTCTGGTCGCGGATAGTAATGGCCTTGCTTTACGGCCAGCGCTGGAGCCCATGCGGCTTGACGGTGAAGTCGTCGTACCGATGCAAGCTTTTGGCCGCCGCCTGCTGGTCGTCACGGATCGAGGCGCGATGCACGTATTCGATGTCGACCCAGGTAATGCTGACGAGCCGGTTCGAACCACTGCTCGAACTCTGCCCACAAGCCGCGTAAAGAGCATTACGTTCCCACTTGTTGATAGCGGACGCATTTTCGTTGCCGACAACAAACTGTCACGATTTGAATTACAAGCTTCACGCGGTGAGCTGGTGCGCAAATGGGTCGACGAAGGTGATGAAGTCTACGTGGCGCCGCTGCAACTACATCAGGACGTGGTGTTCTGTGCTCGCCGTCACCCCCGTTCCACGTCGACACAAGTCGTCGCGATTCGCGTCGCCTCCGGCCGCAACGAGCAAGGCGAAGGACAAGAACTCTGGACTACTGAGCTGGGTGCCGCGCCGTCGATGCCGGCCGGTTATGACGCCCAGCGACAAAGTGTCACCGTCGTCTCACAAGAAGCCGGCCTTTGGGACGTTGGCGGAAGTCAGCTGAAATTGGGCAAAGTCGATGAGCTCGCCGCTCGCGCCGCGCGTTCTCCCTCCGCAACTCCGCTGACCGCCGCGGCGACATTGGCTGACGGTCGCGTGATCCTCGCGCCGCAAGATGGAGGTCGCCAGTTTGTCTTGGTCGACGCCAGCGGGACGGAGAAGCTACAAGACGTCCCGCCGCTGTCAATCTCGCCACAACAATCGATCACGCGACCCGTCGCACTCGGCAATGAAATGCTCATCTGCTCATCGGCCGGTACGATTCACGCCATCGATCCAACGACGGGACAGGAAACATTGCTGCCGTTCCAACCTGGTCTCAGCGCCGGTCGTCAGATTAGTTGGCTGTCGCCGGCCGTCGTCGACGTGAGCCAACGTACATTTGTCGCCGCCGATAGCGCCGGGACGCTGTATCTGATAGGACCGCAACCCAGCCCGCGCCCACACTTGGCCGCGCTCGCAACAAGCAACTTGGGAACAACCGACTTAGAAACTTCAACCAACTTGAAAACAACAGCCAACTTTAAAATAACACTGTCAGGCAATCTCGCGGTCGTGGGAGATGCCGTATTGGCGGTGGCACGAGGCAAATCACAAGATGAGCTACGAGCAATCTCGCTACCGAATCTCGACACTTCCGCTGCGCTGCCTGTTGAAGGACGTGTCACTTGGGGCCCCTACACGCTCAACAAGAACGTGGCCCTCGTCACCACGGACGCGAAACAACTACACGCCGTAACCGCTGGGCCTGAGTTGGTGTGGAGCAGCCCATTGGAGTTTGGAAATCTGGCCGGTAAGCCCTTGATAGCCGACGAATCGCTTGTGTTGACGTCGGTCAACGGACAGGTCTGGCGCGTGGAAATCAAATCCGGCCGCCCCTTGCCCTGGAACGACACGACGCATTTTGACGTGGGCGAACCACTTGGCGCCGGGGCCACGCGCGTCGCACAGCGCTTATTATTGCTCGGACGCGATAGCACACTTTTCCTCACGGAACTCCCACCGCTTTCGGCAACCACAACGAACGCGAACCCGTAGGTATGCTTGTACATGGGTGTCTGAGTGATCTTGAGCGATTGGGATTTGACACATAGTCGTTTGCGATTTGGTAGTTTGAATTTGTTTGTGATTTGTCTTTTGTGATTTTGGAATTTGCCTTCTGGGATGGTATGGATTCGTGACGCACAAGCTCATCGTCTGCTGCACCTATATCGCCGTCTGTGGTTCGACTTTTGCCGCGGACGATCTACCTCTCTACGAAACAGAGCCACACGATCAGATCACGCTCGATGGGGCAAACGACAATGGGGTTTTCAAGGTTTTCCCGATCGATCTGCCGAACCGCGAAGTTCCTCTTAATCCCAATCCGACCGACGAAATACGAATCAGACTGTTGGATCAGCCGGACCGGGAATTCGACGTTGCCTGGCGGAATTTGGCCAAAGTCGAGCTTTTCGAACATCTAATCCTTAAAGACGCTAATCGTCTGGTGGCCGACGGCAAATTCGACGCAGCGTACGGTTACTTCGCCTACCTGATGCGAGAAAAACCGGGGCTCGAAAACCTCGACGAATCGATTGAGAACTACTTGTTGAAAGACGCGCGCGTCTCCTATCGCGGCGGGCGCCTGCACGAAGCGCTCGCCTTACTTGATGAATTGCACCAGCGAAACCCAAGTCGCCGTGGTCTGCCGCAATCCGTTCAGCAAGTCGCGGCACGACTGTTCGATGCCTACATTGCCAACCGGAATTATGTCGCGGCGCGGATGATGCTTGTGTGGGCCGAAGAACGGTTCGGTCGTGATCGGATGGCTGCCACACTCACGACATGGCAGGGACAACTTGCGGCGTTGGCGACAAAGAGACTCCAAACCGCGAATGAACACGCCAGCGCCGGACGCTGGCGTGATGCCTACGACATGAGCCGCGAAGTTCTGCGAATCGCGCCGGAGCTGCCTGGTGCGGCCGAGCTGGCAGTATCGATTGGACGGCACTACGTTTCCGTGACAGTGGGCGTCACAAGTCAAGCAGACCCACAAGCCGCGAGCCAAGCGCGCGGCTGGGCAGCGCGTCGAATCAGCCGCTTGCTCGATCGGTCCGTCACCGAGCTAAGCGGAATCGGACCCGATGGAGGCCAATATCTGGCGCCGCTCGCGGCAATCGAGATGAGCCCAGACGGAAGGTCCTTTACGATCAAGTTGCGGCGCAATATTGACGGTAACGACGCAACGGAATTCAGTGGCTTTGACTTGGCAGAACAGCTCTTGCTACGTGCAAGCTCCGCCAATGCAACGTCCGCGCCATTGTGGTCCGAACTCGTCAGTGGCATTACCGTGGACGATGTGTTCGACGTCGATGTTCAATTGCGAAGATCATTTCTGCGACCGGAGGCACTGCTGCAGTTTCCCTGGCGCGGGTCGGCCGACACGACCGATCACGTTTCGCATCCGTACATGTCGTTGGAATCCAGCAAGGACGATTTACGTCTGCGATTTAACGAGAATTACGCGCTCGGATCAAATCTACAGCCACAGGAAATCGTCGAGCGATATTTCACATCGACGAGTGCGGCGATCCAAGCAATCACGCGACAAGACATCGACATTATCGATCGTATTTACCCAGCAGATCTGGATCTCATTCGCGCCGTTGACGGTGTTACCGTTGACAATTACGCGATACCAAGCATTCACATGCTGATTCCCAATTTCGAACGTCCGTTCACCGCTAAACGCAACTTTCGCCGTGCGCTGATCTACGGAATTGGCCGCGAAACGTTGCTCAGCGCCGATCTCCTCGGCGGCACGGACGTTGATGGCTGCCGATTGATCAGCGGCCCTTTTCCGGTTGGCCGTTACGATGATGACTCCCTCGGTTATGCGTATGATACGACGATCCGCCCGCGTCCCTACGAGCCACGCCTGGCGGTAACACTCGCGGAGATCGCGTATCAAGAACTCGTCACGGCGGCAAGAAAATCAGAACAAGAACCGCCGGACCGACCTCAGCTCACACTCGTTTACCCGGACGGCGAAATCCCGCGCATCGCGTGCGCCGGCATCTCACAATACTTGACCGCAATTGGCATCCCGTGCGAAGCGATCGCCTTGCCTACCGGCGCCTCATGGCCAGACGACGACAATTGGGATTTGCTGTATTACGACAATGTGTTGGCCGAGCCGATTATCGACGCCCATCGGCTGCTCGGAGCCCACGGACTGGCGGGTGGCGGGTCCGCTTATTTGGAACTCGCCCTCCGACAACTCGCACTGGCCGACAATTGGAATGATGCCCGTGTCCACCTTTTTCGCGTCCATCGCCTGGTTCACGAAGAAGCCGCCATCATCCCGCTGTGGCAATTAGTGGACCACTTTGCCTACCGCCAGAATGTGCGCGGCATCAAGGCCAACCCCGTGTCGCTCTACGAACAAGTTGAATCCTGGCAAGTCGAACCGACCGTCAATTTGAACTAACCTAGGGTGATACAGTGTTACTTTTGACAAAAAGAGCCGTAACTTACTGAGATGAAAGCACTAACCCGCATTTCTCACACATTTGTAGGCCGGAACGAGCAAACGCAGACACCGCCGGAACTTCGGTCGCTGCGTTGCGGCTATTCTTGCGATCACAGTACCAACCGGGAAAACTGCGTTTACGCTGTTCCGGCAAGGCTTTGCGACCTCGTTCCGGCCTACTGTGAGAAATGCGCCCCAACTGACTGTCATCTAAAGGAGGGAGCATCTCCGTTGGCGCGGTCGATCATGTCGCTAATTGCGATTGCCGCCGTGGGCTGGTCAACTTCAGGCTGGTCCGCGGAGAATCAGTGGGACATCTCGCCGTACGACGTGCAGGTTTGGATCGCGTACGAACCCGTTCCGGAAATCACAGTCTGGCGTGACCGCTTACCGCCACGGCTCCGGCACGAACTTCATCTCCGCAGCGGCGCCGGTTGGGCAGCGAACGTCAACGTCGCTCCCGCGGCCGTGGCGCGCGTCACACTCACGGAGTTCGATAACGTCGATGCGAGTCTAATCGAAGAACATGCGCCGGAAGCGTTCGCGGCGGACAAACTTTTCTTGGTGCGTCTGGCAACTGCCTCCGGGCAAATTACGTGTACCGTCCGTGAGCTTGATTGCCGCACGCGGATTTGGAGTGCGTCGGTGGAGCGACAGATCACACACAACCGGCAACTGCCCAAAGACTTGGCCGATCTGATCTTCGCTACCTTTTCGCCAATTGCATTGATTGGACGTGTCGAAGACAAATCCGTTTCGATTCGCATGCGCGCCGGGTTGCTCGACCTGAACTCGACCACGCCAATCATTGTTGACAAGGGTGCCATGCTGCGGGTCGTATTGCGGAAGAGCGATCGGCTGGGCGTTCCGATTCCGGGCGGCATCGAAATCGTACCCTGGACTGTGTTAATCGCCCAAGCAGCCGCGGACCGCTCGCCCGCGACAGGTGCGGTGCCATGCGAAATCGTTTCCGGGCTTCGCAACCCGATTCGCTCGCGTGGCAGCCGCCGAGTTGAACGCCTCGCTCTGGTCGTCCGACCGCGTCACCAGCAAACACGGCTCGAACTTCACGCACGCGGAGATGTCGCACACAAACTGGCCGGCTACGACGTCTACGCGCGGCTTCCTAACGAAAAAAACACGCAGTTGATCGGACGCTCCGATTGGCAAGGACAACTGGAAATCGAACGCGATGAGCATCCGCTCAAAATCCTCTACGTCAAGAACGGTGGCCGTCTCCTCGCGCGACTGCCGCTGATAATCGGCGACCAGAAGAGCTTGACCGCGGAATTAGCTGACGACAACTTGCGGCTGGAAGCCGAAGGTTTTTTGCGCGGCTTACAGGAAGAGTTCGTGGATCTGGTCGTCCGCCGCAAACTTCTAGCGATGCGGATTCGCCGCCGGGTTGAAGAAGACAAGCTCGCCGCAGCTGAATTACTACTTGACGAGATGCGTCGATTGGAGACGCGTCAAGGTCTCGAACGTCGCATACGTGAGCGCCAAGCGGCATTTCAAACTCGCGACAAAGCGCAACAGGACCTCATCAATCGACTCTTCCGTGAGACACGATCGTTGCTGCAAAAACACCTCGACCAAGGCGAAATCGACGCCTTGCGCGACGAACTTGCGCGGGCACAGCCTGGGCAGCGAGTCGCGTCGCCAAAATAAGCCGTGGGTCACGCTCTGTGGGTCACGCGAGCCGAGCGTGACTCAATACGTGTTTCCTTCGTGACGCACCAAGTGACGGCGATTTTGGGGTAGAATCTCGATTAGCCATCAGTCACCTACGTCGTGACTGAGACGGTTTGGCGACAGTTGTGTCCCGACGCATTAAATCTCACGATTCGGACCTAAGTTTTTACACACGAAATGTCCCGCCGATGACTATCTTCTTATCCCCGAACATCTTCTTATCCCCGACCATCTGGAAACATGCGGTCGTCAGCATCGCGATTCTTCTCTCCTTAGTCTCCACGGCAATCGATGCGGCCGAACTCTCCGGAATCCGGCCTAACATTGTCCTGATGTTGTCGGATGATATGGGTTATGGGCAACCTGGTTTTAACGGCGGATCGAAGGAGCTGACGCCGAGCATCGACCGGCTCGCCGCGGAAGGGTTGCAGCTTTCGCAATTCTATACACATTCGGTCTGCGCACCCACGCGGGCCGCTTTGCTGACCGGCCGATATGCGTTCCGGACTTGGAGCGACTGGCGATCCGAAGACTTTGGCAAACCGAGTTACCTCAAGAAGCTGGGTTTGACGCTGGCCAAGAACGCGGACGGCGACGAGACACGCCGCATTCACGCGCTTGACACAAACGAGCGAACCGTCGCCGAAGCACTCAAGGAAGCTGGCTACTTCACGTCGATTATCGGAAAGTGGCACTGTGGCGAATGGCTAAAAGAACACTTGCCATTGCAGCAGGGCTTCATGCATCAATACGGCCATTACGCCTGGGGCATCGACTACAACACTTTTATGATACCGCATAATGCACCGGTCCCCTTCCATGTCTACGACTGGCATCGCAACGAACAGCCGCTCCGCGAAAGTGGTTATTCGACCGACTTGATCGCCACGGAGTTCGAACGGGTCATCGCGAATCAGTCCAAGGACAAGCCTTTCTTTATCTACGTACCGTTCAACGCCGTTCACGGTCCGATCGACAAAGTGCCCCGGCATGTGGACAAGTACGGTGCGCGTAACGCTGCCCTGAAATGTCTCGACGAAGCCGTCGGTCGGATTGTGCGGACAATCGACGAGCTTGGCTTTACCGATGAAACGCTCGTGATCTTTACCAACGACAATGGCGGTTTGACCGAGGAAAGCAACCGCCCGTTCCGCGGCACAAAAAATACCACCTATGAAGGCGGTGTCCGCGTGCCCTGTGTGATGCGTTGGCCGGGCCAC
>CBDUAB010000017.1:0-12948 GCA_965365045.1 uncultured Planctomycetales bacterium | reverse complement strand
CAACAACGTATGAGCACGATGGACTTTGGCATGATGCTATTGGAAAAAGGACACGTGGCCTTGAGTCCCGGCAGCGGGTTCGGCGAATCGGGTGAAGGCTTTCTCCGGATGTCGCTGGTCGAAAACGAAAACCGCCTGCGACAAGCAGTGCGCCAGATCAAAAGCTGCCTTGATCGGGAAGACCGATCATCGGCTGTGGAAACGCCAGTCGCCACGTAGGTTGGGCCTTGAAGTCTGGACAACCGTACCGACGCCGCGCCTATCGAACTGACGACTGTCACTTGGTACAATCCTCACAAGCCAGGCGGGAGGATACCCAAACAAGCGCATGAAAAAAGGGACTTCGTTCGCCGCAACAAGGTCCCTCTGATGTGTTAGCCGGACAGTCGTTTTGTGATTCAGCCGACCGGCTATCCCTATCGTTATTGGTTATCGGAACAACACGTACGGTTCTTTAGATACTCAGGGTTGAAACTGCTTAAACGCGTATAATCTCAACCATATTGAGGGGAGATGGTCTCTTGTCGACCGTGGCGAAATTAGCTCTCGAAGATGGCAACGTGTATACGGGCACGTCGTTCGGCGCCAGAGGTGAAGTCGACGGCGAGGTTTGCTTTAATACTTCGATGACCGGCTATCAAGAGATTCTCACGGACCCAAGTTACCGCGGGCAAATCGTCACAATGACATATCCCCATATCGGAAATTACGGTGTCAATGACGAGGACATCGAGAGCTCTCGACCACATTTGGCTGGATTCGTGGTTCGCGAGAAGAATCGCATCGCCAGCAACTTCCGCTCACAACGCCCGCTGGACGAATACCTTCAGCAAGCTGGTGTCGTTGGGATTGCCGGTATCGACACGCGTGCTCTCGTTCGTCGCATTCGCACAAAAGGAGCGATGACAGGGGTTTTATCGACTGTCGACCTGAATCACGAAAGCCTGGTCGCGAAGGCCCAGGCGAGTCCCGGTTTAGTAGGGCGCGATTTGGTGCGCGAAGTGATTCCCGCCAAACCGCGCACCTGGGACGAACCTTTGAGCCAATGGGCTCAGTTCGCACCGGCAAAGGCCAGGGGCAAGAGATTCCACGTGATTGCCATCGATTTTGGCATGAAGTGGAATATTCCACGTCATCTTCACAACATCAACTGCCAGGTAACGATTCTGCCTGGCACCGCAGGAGCAGAGGAAGTTCTCAGTTACAAGCCGGACGGCATCTTTTTGTCCAACGGCCCTGGGGACCCTGAACCCCTAGATTACGCCGTTGAGACGATTCAAGGAGTTATGGCCGCAGCGCCCGTATTTGGCATCTGCCTGGGCCACCAGCTCTTTGCGCTCGCCAGCGGTGCCAGCACGTTCAAGCTCAAGTTCGGCCATCGCGGCGCGAATCAACCCGTCTTGGATTGCGAATCGGGCAAGGTCGAGATAACAGCTCAGAATCACGGTTTTGCCGTTTCAGAAGAAACGCTGCCATCTGACTTGGAAATCACGCATCGCAACTTGAATGATGACACCATCGCCGGCTTGCGTCATCGGACGCTATCCGCGTTCAGTGTTCAGTATCACCCCGAAGCGTCCTCTGGCCCGCACGACAGTCAGTATCTCTTCTCGCGTTTTCGCCGGCTTATGGAGGAAAACGCCGAGGAGAAGGTTAGCAACTAGCCAACAATCTTGCCGAGCAACCATCGAAAAGGCTCAATGACGCCTTGTGGCTCGACTCGCAACGGAATCGTGACGTCGAATTCACGACAATCCTTGACCGTGGCACAGGCGCCAACGGCGCTGGCCGCGAAAAACCTGTGGCTGGGAAGCTGGTCTTCACAATGTTGCCATAAGGCAGCCATCTGACCGCGCACAAAGTCGGCCGTACGGTGTCGGCATTCGTCGCTCCGGTCGGCCTTGGCCAGAACGATCGCGACGTGGGAATTGGGTGCGCGTTTACGACGTTTCTTGGTGCGCTTCGCCTCTTGGATCTGAATCTCTTCGAAGTATTGAAGCAGCTTTAGTGCAAAAAACTCTTCGTCTTTGTCTCCTTCTTGAACGCGGCTGCTATCAACAAACAGCATCAAACCTGTTGACTTGGAGACCAGCCCCGGAATCACAGGATAGGATTTCCGATGTTCGTATTCTTGTACAACGGCCGCACCTGATATGTCTGGCAGGAAGACTTCCAGCGGAGTTTTGCGCGTACTGCGGCTCAACTGACAGTGGGCCCAAGTCCACTCTTCTGGATTCTTCGGCGTCGGCTCCGGAAACTCGCCGCGCGTCAGTGCAGCCACCGTCGTCTGTTGCAGGTCGACCGAGGATGTGCCCAACGTCGTCACGTCGGAACGATCGCGTTGCCGAGTGAGAATATCCAACAGCATCCCGAGGTAAACAGACTTGCCGACTCCCGGAGCACCGAGCGTCGCGATTATTTGGGGGCGCGTTTTTTTTGCTTCGTTCATGATCCGCGTCATTTCCATCGGCGCGGTGCAATTGCGGCACGAGGTGGCGTCAATCAAATTGTTTTCACCGCACAACAGACACGGCAAGGGCAATTGATATTGCCCAAGTCGATACGAATCCAACGGTTGAACGTTCCAGGTATTCATAAATGGTTTCTCCGCGAGGTAAACGGTCGCTGTCTTAGACGGCTACGGCCTCTGATTTAACACGGTCAAACACATTGGGCGCCAGTTGTGCGACGGACAATACGCAGCGAAACCCAACATTGTGTTTTCGCGCGAAAGGACTCTCACCGCTTGCGAATTGACAGCTCGCCTGTCGTTCAACGTACGTGTCGTACGCGCCACCGCTGAGTGCCTTCATTGGGTCTTCCGGGGAAACCAAGCGACCGTCGAATTGGAGTTGAAACTCGTCCGCCATCCATTCCCACACATTTCCCGACAGCTGACAGACATCCGACTGGCTGTTCCCATTTTCAAATTCTTCGACTGGAACGATTTGACTTAGGCCGGTCACCCAGACGTTCGCATTGGACTCGTCGAACAGGTTTCCCCAGGGGTATTTGCGTTGACGTGTCGGCTGGCCGTCCGTGACAACCGGCCAGCTGGCTGTCTTGACCCACTCACCGCGCGTCGGTAGGCGTTTGCCAACCCAACGAGCGTAGGCGTTTGCTTCGTACCAACTGATGCCGACAACGGGATGTTCGGCGATGTCCGACGGATAGCTCGCGTTTGACCAGCCACGGGGACCAGGTTTCCCCGTCCGGTCAACAAATTCGGACAATGCCGGAAGAATCTCTTCGCACCATAGGTCGTGTGTTTCATATCCTCCATCGTCAATGAACCGTTTAAAATCAGAATTGGTTACTGCAAATCGATCAATTAGAAAGTCATCCGTAGTTTGGATCTCGGCATGGCCACCATTTTCTAAACAATGTCCGTAACGGTTGTGATCGACGGAAACTTGCCCGGCAGGCACGAAGGACATTTCACGATCGACGATGTCTAGCACGTCGTTTAGCTGATCAGGACCCAAGTTATTGATGACCTCTGGCCGTAACAACACAGCATAGCGTCCAGTCCCATTCAGTTTTTGTACCAGTCCCTTGGTGTCCTTGGGAGCTTCATCCACTGCCTCGCGGCGTCGTGTGTTTTTCTTGCGGTGACGTTTTTTTTTGTCGGCAGGCGCTTTGCTATTCTTGTCTGTCGTCGTGCGTCCTTGAATCGCTGGAACGACGACGTAAAACAGTAGCACCACCGCGCCAAAGCAGGCGAGCCAATTCCGTCCCATAATGCCCGCAATGAGTATTAGTAAGGCAACAGCGACCAGTCGCCATTCAACCTTTAACGTGTTCTTCTTCATGTTGTCACCTTGAATGAGACGGAGAGTCTAATCGTCCGATCCATTGGAGAGCGATTCGAGTTCTTCGAACTGCGCCAAGATGGATCCCAGTACGGGATCCGATAATTCGCTTTCTTTCCGCACGGTAGACGGTTCCGCCACTTCCACCTTCACATTCTCCCGCTTCACGTCAGGCATAAGCGCCGAATCAGACTCTGCATTGGCACTCGTCTCATTTAGCGTTCGTGACTCAAACGTATGACGAAGCTGTTTTATCTCGTCCGTCCAACGGGACCGGTGGTCGCTGAGCTGTTGTTTCTGGTCTTCCACCTTCTTGGCCAGTCGCTCCACGTCAGCTCTTGCTTGCTCAAGATCGTTCTCTATAGACCGCTTTTCTCCCTCCAGCTTGCTCACACGATCGTCGGTCTTTGAACCATTACGCAGTTTCACTTGATCCAATTCATCACGCGCTTGGGCAAGCTGACTTTGAGTTTCGGCAAGCTCGGACTGCGTCGATTCGAACATCTCAAGAACGCCGGCGATCTGAGACAGTTCATGGGTAACGGTGTTGAGTTTCTCGCGCATGCCATCACGTTCTTCTTCCAATGACCGGACGTGATCGCTCAAATCATGCAGGTTAGCTTCAGCCGTACTTGCCGTTTCAGCCAATTCTTTGTAGCGATTTCCTTGCTCCGAAAGCTTAGCTTGCGCTTCTTCCAGCTCCTGATTGGTACGGGATTCATCTGCAGAGGCCGCCCGTTCACGTTCTTCAATTTTTTCTTTGAGACCCTCGACTTCACGAATGTGGCTTTCGACGTTGTTTCTCTCTGCCCCAAGTTGTCTTTCCCGTTCAGACAGGTCCACGCGCACGGTTTCCATTTCGTCCAACATCTTGTCGATGAAGGCATCAAATTGTTCACGTTCGGCCTGCAAACCCACCGTTGCAGAGCGAACGGACTCCAGGCATTCTCGGCTTAACGCTTCTGGTTGTTGGATATTCATGCCGGCTTCGCAGAACCACTGAAGAAGTACTCAGAAAAGACAAGTCAAACACACATGAAATGCCGCAAGGAATCCACCCTGAACACTAGGTCGTAAACAGTAGAACGGCAAACCAAAACACCCGGCACCTGTTGCCAAAACACAACGTCGATTGACTCCGGCTTCTACGTTCGAATCGTGACGGATTGATTTACCACCGACAAATTCTCGCCGTCTCCAGCCTTGCGCCAATGTCGCCAGTGGGTTAGGATGAGGCCATTTCTATCGGTAAGTCACGTGATGAAGGCATCCAAGAAATCGTGGAGGCTACGGTCAGATTTGACCAAGCGCGCGGCCGTGCAAACAGAAACGCGCGTGTCAATCATGGTGACTGTTGGTTGGATGCTCGGAGCGCTGGCAACACTTGCCGCAGAAGTGTTTGGAGTCGTCGTGAACACGATCGTCGTCGTCACTCAGTCGGCGCCGGCATGGATGCAGGCTGTATCAAAGATACTCTTCTTCACTGCCTCAATCACCGGCCTAGTAACACTCTTGATCACACCCGTGTGTCTCAGAATCCGTCATGCGCCGCCGCCCAAACCGATCACGTTGCTGGTAATCGTGATCACGACAACACCTCTGCTGGTCTTGGTCATGCGAACACTGCGTAATTAGGCCACGCGCAAACTCAAAACTCAGCACTACCCGGTGTTCGCGGAAATGGTATCACGTCGCGGATGTTCGCCATCCCCGTGATAAACTGAACGACGCGTTCGAGGCCCAATCCAAAGCCGGCGTGCGGCACGGTACCGTAGCGACGCAGATCGAGATACCACCAATAGTCTTTCGGATCAAGGCTTTGTTCAATCATGCGCTGCTGCAAAACGTCTAGACGTTCTTCGCGCTGGCTACCGCCAATGATTTCACCCACCTTGGGAACAAGCACATCCATCGCTCGGACTGTCTTTTCGTCATCATTGACGCGCATGTAAAACGGTTTGATCGAGCGTGGATAGTCGTACACAATAACCGGCGACTTAAAGTGATCCTCGGTTAGGAATCTCTCGTGCTCGGACTGCAGGTCGCTTCCCCACTCTACGGGAAAATCAAACTTTTGACCGCAGGTCGCCAGAACCTTCATCGCTTCGGTATAGGTGACACGTTCGAAGCCGCTTCCCGCAATCCCTTCGAGCGTCGCGATCACGCTATCGTCAACGCGTTGCTGAAAGAACAACATATCCTCGTCGCATTGCTCGAGGACGTCTTGGAAAATGCGTTTGAGAAAACGCTCCGACAAGTCCATATTGTCGTTCAGGTCGAAGAACGCCATTTCAGGTTCGACCATCCAGAACTCAGCCAAGTGACGCGACGTATTCGAATTCTCGGCCCGAAAAGTAGGGCCGAATGTATAGACTTTGCCCAGCGAACACGCGAAGATCTCCGCGTTGAGCTGACCGCTGACCGTCAAGTACGACGGCCGGTCAAAAAAATCGGCCGCAAAGTCAACTTTACCTGCGTGCTTTGGAACGTTTTCGAGATCCAGAGTGGTGACGCGAAACAATTCGCCGGCACCTTCACAATCGCTGGCAGTAATGATCGGTGTATGTATGCAAAGAAACTCTTCGTCCTGAAAGAACTGGTGAATCGTACGCGTCACGCAATTACGGACTCGGGCCACAGCGCCAAACGCATTGGTGCGCGGGCGCAGGTGCGCCCATTCGCGCAGCTTCTCAAACGAGTGCCGTTTCTTTTGCAGCGGATACGTTTCCGGATCGGCCCATCCTTGCACCGTAATCGATTTCGCCTGCAATTCGGTTGCCTGGTTTTTTCCAACAGAGGCTTTGATTTCACCCGCGACCGTTACGCTGCAACCGGAAGTTAGGCGTTTGATCTCGGAGTCGTAATTGGCCAGATCATCATCGGCGATCACTTGGATGTTTCCAAAACACGAACCATCGTTGAGTTCGAGAAAGCTAAATCCGCCTTTCGAATCACGGCGCGTGCGAATCCAACCCTGCAAGTAACACTCGCGACCTATGGAATCGGCATCACGCGCCTTACGCACGCTGATCTTTTCCAAAATAAATCCTCTGTTCGCTCTAGTGTGGCGGGGACGCTAAGGTGGCCAACTCCCTTGTTCGGCCAATTCGTCGTATTTCTTGGTATTCACCCGGTTCACGTGCACCATGACAGCCAACAACACGAACAACGTGACCGCGGCGATTCCCAACACGTTGGCTTTCACCCAAACCATATAGATGCTGCCGACGGTCGCAACGCCGGCTGACATACTCAGGAATAGATTCCACGAAAGTCGGCGGAATCCGCTCGGTGCGTTGTCACCAAGTAGGCTCTTTTGATTGATTAGCAACCAAAACGTCAGGTAAGCCACCGGTAAAAGTACGAAACCAAACACGGATGTTGGCACAACCAAATAGAATGCCGCCTGTTTCCAAATAAATGGTCCCAGAGCGCCGCCGATTCCAGCAATGAGCGTCCCGATCCGATGGGGCCAGCCGCCAGGTGGAAGCCCTAGAAGCTCACAGAAAACGAATCCCGAGATGAGCATCAGAATCGTGATCGTCGACAGGGTCATCGCCAAAACGCCAAAACCAAACACAAAGTTGGCAAAGAAATTGCCTGCCACTGGCTGCAGCGACTGGGCGAGCTGAAAAGCATCTCGCTTGACCAGCGAAGCCGCCAATTTCTGTTCGGCCAGAGTGATGTCGGCCTTGAGATCCGCGTTCGCGTCCACTTCGACGCGCGCTTCGTCGCGGCCGCGGATAAGTGATTCATAGGAACTGGTGAAATTCTCCGGAACAGTGACCTCACCGTTGTCCGCAAATTCAAAGCCCTCGCCCGGTTTTGTATGAAATTGTGAGGCGGCGGCAATCACAACACAGCTCGTGGCGAGCAAAAATGGAATCAGCATTCCGGTGGCCAGATCAAATTTGACTAGCCCCCGAAACTCCTTGCCCCAACCTTTGCGAAGCAGCGAATAGGCAAACAGAAACGTCATGTTGATGCCGACCGCCGTGGCGGCCGCACTGATGATCACATCGCGTTGTTGATCCACAATCACCGCGGACCAATACTCGCGAGCGCCGTTGCCCGCTGAACCGACCGCATCGAGAAGTGGCAAAAAGGTATCCGCCGGGCGGAAGAACTTGCCAAAGTCTGGCTTGAATCCGGAAAGAATACGGCTCCAATCGAGTGGATTCTGATCGGAAAGCGAAAGTACGATCACCACGCCGAAAAAACAGGCGACAATCATGGCCACCACAATTTTTAATAGCGTTTCGTACAGTCGAATGCCCCAGCCACCCCGGTCGTAACACCAGGTGACGGCAACCGCAATCAGAAATATTGCCACGGTCACGACGAGTTCATCACAATGCGCGGACCAGTAGCTTTCCGAGCCAAGAGCGACCGTTGCTCGTTGCCTGATCCAACCGTCCTCGCCCAATAACTTTGGCAACAGATTTTGGCTCAGTACTCCGTTAGCCAAGGCGTACTGCGGTAAACACCAAACAACGTTGGCCGCTGCCACGGCGAGTGCCCAACCCCAACCAAGGACAGGACTAACATGTTCGTTGATCGCGCGAAACGGTGGTTTTCCAGTCGACAAAGTAACGTAACCAATTGCGCTGAGCATAATGATGCCCAGTAACATGGCGAACGGTTGCACCCACAAAAGGCCATATCCTCCCAGTACCCCCAAGTACAAACTGGAACCTAATGAGCCGCCACCAAGGGTGATAGCACCTTGCAGCCATCCCGGGCCCGACAGTTTCAAGTAGGCACCGAGCGTCGCCCCCATTCCTTTTTGCCGGGCCGCGACGAGCAATTGCCGGTCGGCCTCGACTCTCGAGTTCGGATCGTTCATTGGATACCTTCGTCCGTTAAATACCTCTCCGCATCGAGTGCCGCCATACAACCGGTACCCGCGGACGTAATCGCTTGGCGATAGTAGTCGTCAGCGACGTCGCCAGCCGCAAAAACGCCGTCGACGCTCGTATTGGTACGGAATCCCTTGGTCCAACGAATGTAACCCTTGTCGTTCATCTCCAATTTACCGGCCAAGAAATCGGTATTGGGCGTGTGGCCAATCGCCAAGAACATACCGCTCGCCTCCAGCTCGCTGGTTGATTCGTCTTTTGTGCTTCGCAGTCGAACTGCAGTCACGCCAGCGGACTCGGTGCCGACGACTTCGTCGACGACATTGCTCCATTTGATTTCAAGTTTTGGATCGTCAAACGCCCGCTGTTGCATAATCTTGGAAGCGCGCAACTCGTCGCGGCGATGCACCAAATAAACTTGGCTGGAAAACTTCGTCAAAAACGTGGCTTCTTCGATCGCTGAGTCGCCGCCACCCACAACTACCAGAGGCTGGTTCCGGAACCGGGGCAATGCGCCGTCACAGACCGCACAGGCACTCACACCGCGGTTCTTGAAGGCCTCTTCCGATGGCAGCCCCATATAGTTGGCCCGCGCACCGGTGGCAACGATCACCGAATGCGTTTCGACGGGTTCACCGTTAACTGGCATCACCGTGTACGGGCGGCTCGAGACATCCACGTCTACGATGTCGTCACCAACAACACGCGTACCAAAGTTCAACGCCTGCTGCTTCATCAGTTCCATCAACTCGACACCTTGGACCGCGTAGTGCGGACGGCCGTCCTTTTCGTGAGCCGTGGGAACCGGGGGCAAATTGTAGTGTCGTTCCTTCGCAACGGCGCTATCGACAAAGGCGCGGATGTCGCCGGCCGGAAAGCCAGCATAGTTTTCGACTTCGGTTGTATAAGCCAATTGGCCGAGCGGAATCATTTCAGGTTTGGCGGTTCCTTCGAACAGCAGTGGCTCCAAACTGGCACGCGCAGCGTAAATGGCAGCGGACCAGCCGGCCGGTCCACTGCCGATAATGACGACCTTTTCGGGCATGGAGATGGTTCCTTGTGATTTCAATCTGGTCAAATGGTGTGCAGACGGTAAGTTTCCAGCCTGGCACAAGGGCCGCCATTATAGGAGTTAACACACAGTCGTGGAATGTGGAGCGTAGCCGACTCGCTCCGCAATTCGGAACTCCTGCTCGCGGAGCGAGCAGGCCACATTCCTTTGCGGCCTCGGAGACTGCCCGATTAGTGAGGAACCTTGCGAGACGCCACCGTGGACGGCATCATGTTGATATGATGGAGCGATAGTCTTGGCACATTTCACCCTACTTGCGGAAGTACCATGGACACGCTCTTGATCGTGGCCGTCGCGTTCTTTGGATTCATCGCCGCCTATCATACTTACGGTCGCTGGTTGGCGCGACGGATATTTGGCTTGGACAGCGCTGCCGTCGTGCCAAGTCAACAATTGCGAGACGACGTAGATTTCGTGCCCACACGGCGCGGAATCATCTTCGGCCACCACTTTACGAGCATCGCCGGCACCGGCCCCATCGTCGGCCCCGCAATCGCTGTATTTTGGGGATGGCTGCCAGCATTGCTGTGGGTTGTGTTCGGCTCAATCTTTATCGGTGCCGTACACGACTTTGGCGCGCTCGTCGTGAGCATCCGCAACCGCGGCCAAACCATCGGCGAAGTCGCTGGCCGCCTGATCACGCCCCGGGCCAAAGTGCTAATGCTGTCGATTCTGTTCATGGCTCTGACGATCGTTTTGGCCATCTTCGGTTTGGTCATCGCATCCGTTTTCAAGCTTTACCCCGAGTCCGTGCTGTCCGTCTGGATCGAAATACCAATCGCCATTGCGATCGGCTTTTGGGTGTATCGGCGACAAGGTCAATTATTGATTCCATCGTTGGCGGCGCTCGCACTGATGTACGGGGCGATCTACATTGGAGCTTACCACTTTCCCATCGTGTTGCCTGCCGAACTGGGTGAGGGCATCGCCAACGCGATCGGCATTGATCCAAGCTGGACAAATCCCGTCGTGATCTGGACGATGATTCTCATGTTGTATTGCTTTGTCGCGTCGGTGTTGCCCGTCTGGACGTTGCTGCAACCACGTGACTACATCAACAGCCACCAACTTGTCTTGGCACTAACATTGTTATTACTGGGATTGGTCGTTGCTGGAGTTACGGGCAAGGCAAACCTCATGGACAGCGCGCCCGCAGTGGCAGATCTGGAGGCGGTACGCCTGAGCGGTGCGCCGCCGATCTGGCCGTTCTTGTTCATCACGATCGCCTGCGGAGCGATCAGCGGATTCCACTGTCTCGTTTCCAGCGGCACCTCAAGCAAACAAATCGAACGCGAGCCGGATGCCCAGTACGTCGGTTACGGCGCGATGTTGCTCGAAGGGATGCTCGCCGTGCTGGTCATTGTGGCCTGTTGTGCGGGTGTCGGCATGGGCAAGTACAAACGCTCGGCCGACGAGGGTGCAAACTATCAATACCAAGCGGTCGCAGCCACGGGCGGTACTCCGCTAGTAGGGCGCGCTGCGTGGGAACAGCGCTACGATACGCGGAAAGGCTGGAACAACTTCCGCCTGGGCGATAAAGTAGGCGCCTTCGTCGAAGGCGGAGCCAATTTCCTCTCGGCCCTGGGTATACCGTTGAAATTGGCTATCGGAATCATGGCCGTGCTGGTGGCAAGCTTTGCAGCAACCACATTGGATACGGCCACACGCTTGCAGCGATACGTGATTCAAGAACTGGCGGCAACCATGAAGTTTGGCTTGCTGACCAATAAGTATGCCGCGACCGCGTTTGCGCTGCTCTGCGGCGGAGCGGTCGCCATGATTCCCGGTCCCAATGGTGGAGATCCCGGTACCGGCGGATTGTTGCTGTGGCCATTATTCGGAGCAACCAACCAGTTACTCGCCGGACTGGCCTTCATGGTTATCGCTTTCTATCTCTGGCGACGCGGTAAGCCAGTCTGGTTTGCCGTGCTGCCCCTCGTTGCGATGGTCATTATGCCGGCCTGGGCAATGCTCTGGCAGATGTTCCATGCCGATGTCTCAGGCGCGGGACCCGGCTGGTTTTGGCCACTGTGGAGTATGGTGCAGGGTGAAAGCCCGTGGGAATGGCTCAACTCGCACCTGTGCTTCGGTTTTGGTGTAGTGATTCTGGGCTTGCAAGCCTGGACAGTGTCCGAGGCAATCTTACTCTGGCCAAAGGCAAAAGGTGTGCTCGAAGAAGCCTTGCCGCCGCTGGAAGCCCGATCCATGTACGCGTCGACCGCCGCTGGAACGTCGTGCTAGATCCGCATGCGCGATCCTGGAAGCCTTTGAGGAGAATTACCAAGGCTTAATGTGTCGATTGACCCGCTTGAGGAAACTTCCGCTTCTCCGATGATGAGAATCGCTTTCCGACCTTCGTGTTGACCAAGCCGTCCCATATAACGGACTTGGCCATCAATTTCGATCTTTGCGAGTTCCGCACAGGGCACGCGCGTGCTCACGATGTCGCCGACATGCATTTGCAATAAATCCGAATCCGCGTCCATGTCCTTTTCCGCGATCAACACACGGACTTCTGAGCTTCCTTCACGATAGGGCTGATGGGCACCCAAGGGCTCGACGTGCAATCCGGAAAGATGCTCACGCATCACGGCCATGGCGGCAACCGGGTACGCGATTCGCAAGGATCCGCGGGCAAACGGTAGACCGACCTCGAATTCGACGACGTAAACTCGGGCCCCGGGCGGTGTGCAACGCGAGGTTCTTGGGTTGCTTTCGATCGTATGAATCTCAGGTTTGATCGCCGCGTATTTGCGCCAAGCGTTTCGCAGCTGGTCAAACAGGATGACCGAAATCCGTCTTAACAGGCGCGTTTCTATCTCCGTCAAGGGCCGACGCACAATCGGCCCGGCATGTTTTCCCCCGCCCAGCAACCGATCAATCATCGGGAACAATACCGTCGGTTGAATATCGAGGCAATGTCGACCGGAAAACGGAGGTAAATCGATTGTCAAAAAACAGGTTGGGTTTTCGAGCCCAAATACATACTCTCCAAACGTCGGCTGGCAAATCTTGGTAACCCGAACGTCGACTTTCGTCCGCAACTTGTCTCGTAACGTAACTGCCAAAAGATCCGCGAAATTCTCATGAATTGTTTGGAATTCCCGTAACTGTTTTCCGTCAAATCCGCCGGTAGACGGCGTTTGCCCGCCAGACCCCACCGCCTGTTCGCCCAATGCGTTTTCGTTGAGCGCGTTTTCATCAA
>CBDUAB010000016.1:0-13136 GCA_965365045.1 uncultured Planctomycetales bacterium | reverse complement strand
GACCACCGAGATCTACACTCTTTCCCTACACGACGCTCTTCCGATCTGAACTTTTTCGGATTGTTGGCTTAGCGACACAGTGCTTCCCAGGCATCAATCAATAGGCTGGATGCCTTTTCGATTTCATCTTTGGACGTTTGCCAGCCTACGCTGAGGCGTACCGTGCCGCAAGTTTGATCGGCAACAAGCCCCATTGCTGCAAGTGTCGCTGACAGCGCACTATCGCCGCTGTGACAAGCGGCGCCAGTCGAGGCACAAAGTTCTGGGATCCGCGAGAGCAGTTCGTGCCCGTGAACGTCGGGAAAGTTCACACTGAGTGTGCTCGGCAGAAGTTCTGCACCGTCGCCATGTACGATCAAATGCGGGCCAACGGATTCACGAAGTGTTGTTCGCAGTTGATCGCGCAGCTCGGCGAGTCTTTTCGATGTTTCTGCAAGGCTACGACGTGCCAATCGCGATGCAGCGCCCATGCCGACGATGTAAGGAATGTTTTCCGTACCAGCTCGCATGCCTTGTTCGTGCCCGGCACCGTGGATAAGCGGTTCCAGCTTAACTCCCCGACGAATGTAGAGAACGCCAATGCCCTTCGGCGCGTAGAGCTTATGTCCGGCAACTGTGAGGAGGTCGACACCTAGCTCGTTGACGTGCGTCGTAATTTTGCCAGTGGATTGTGCTGCATCCGTATGCAAGAGTACTCCGTGCTGGCGACAGAGATTCGATATTTCGCGGATAGGTTGGACCGTACCCACCTCATTATTCGCATGCATGATACTGACCAACGCCGTGTTGGTCTGTATCAACGCGGCGACATCACTGGCCAACACGACACCGTGTGCGTCGCACGGGCAAACCGATACTTGGCAACCAAGCTTTCGCAGGTATTCGGCAGGTTGGGCGATCGCAGGGTGTTCGATCGCCGAGATAATCAGATGGTTTCTTTGCACATCAGCGTCGCGTAGCAGCGTGCCTTTGAGCGCCAGGTTGTTGCTTTCGCTGCCGCCAGAAGTAAAGACGATTTCATCGGGCCACGCCCCCAATAGTTCAGCGACTTCGGCACGCGCGTCCTCGATGGCCTGTTGGGTCGCGCGGCCCAGTGAATGTGTGCTGGAAGGGTTTCCAAAGTGCTGCGCGAAGAAGGGCTGCATCGCCTCGACGACGCTAGGGGCGATCGGTGTGGTGGCGTTGTAATCCAAGTAGATACGTCGCATGTGCCACTCGCGTTTTTGTCTAGATACCCAAAGACGCGGCAGTCATTTCGTGGGCTTTGCTGCCCGGAATCCGCATGCCGTGAAGCTTTCGTCGGGCACCGGATCCACAAACTTGATAGCTGCGATATTGCTGTACGGAATCATCACGCGGCGGCCACCCACGGTATCCGGTGCGCGACGTTCGAACAAGCCAAAATGTTCGCTGAGCAGGAAGTCGACGAAGGGAACTTGTTCCAAAGTCGTAACGATCACGCCGCTATGCGGAATGTCCTTGGGCCATTCCACCAGGAATTTGCGCCAAACCAATGCCTCTTCCATCGTCCTGCCTCTCTCTCGTCATATATCCTACTCGCCGGTTTTCACGCTAATTGTTCGGTCGGCTAATACTCACGGGCTCAGCCACCGCGATGTCCAACTTATCAACCAACGTGTTGAACTGTTGCTGTTCGAGGGCGTTCAGTTGATCGACTTCCAAGCCAAGTTCCAGGGCATGCTCAAATGCTTCGGTGGCGTTGACACGATTACCGGCGTGCAGCTCCGCCAGAGCCTTATGGAAGAACTTAAACGGCGTCTCACCACCATGTGCGATCGCGGCATCAAGGTCGTCGATTGCCTTGTGGGGTTCATTCAGCGCTAAATGCACCATTGCACGGGTGTCCCGTAAATCTGAGATTGGTCCGAGAATGCCAATTGCTTCTTTCACCAGCCCCATCGATTCTTTGCCTTGGCCTTGTAATGCTAAAACGTAGGCCAAATTGTTGTAAGCGGTAGCTTTTTGATGGGGCGTGATGTTCTCCGTGGCTAGGTATTTCCGTAAATGACGTTCGAAGGAATCGTAGTCACCGACGAGTCCCTCGAATTCGGACCGTTGGATCAAGAGAGCTGGAGATCCCGGATCGCCCTTTTCGGCAAGATCAAACCAACTTTTCACCAGTTGATGGTATTTTGATCCGGGCGATATACGAGATTGATTGACGCGCAGGATTCCGACTCCAACGGGAATCGTGTTAATGACTCGGTTCGCCTCGACATGCACCTGGCAGATTTGAAAGGCTTCGTCGATTTGGGCGATCTCTCCACGACGTCCAAGATAAGCGGCGAGCCTTAGTGATTCTCCAGGGCGTTGTTTGGCGTAAAACCTCCAGATTTTCTCGACCTCCGGATAAATCGAAGGATCATCCTTGGCCATCCGCTCCATGTGGGTCGCCAGTGTTAATACCAGTTGTGCTTGTTCCTTCGTCTTAATCTCTTTGGGAATCAGTTTCGTTAGCAATGTGACGGCCCGCTCGCTTTGGCCGCGTCGCACCCATATATGTGCTCTCGTGCGAAATGCCGCCAGCGAATTCGGTTGCGCGTTTTCTAGCCATCGTTCGGCCAGGTTCAGTTGGTCGTTCTCTACCAGCCACGCCATCCAAGGACTCAACAATGTCATATCTTTTGGATGCTTGGAAAGTAGGCTATTCATGACGTTTGAGCAATCCTGCCAACGATCCTGCTTCTTATAAAGTTCTGCCAACACAAGCAGCTCTTCTCTTGTAAGGCGACGTTCATTGCCTTGATCTACTTCTTCGAGCTTTTCGATTGCTCGATCACGGGAAACACCGTCGTTGCGGCTCGCGGATAAGCGGGCAAAGAGCAACAGATCGTCGGCCGACATGGGTTGGCCATCGATTGAATTGGACTCGATCAGGCTTAGCGCTTCAACAAATTCGTGGTATGCATTTGTCGAAGCGAGAAGCTCCGCTTTTACTCGTCGCGCCCAGCTTACGGTTGAATGTTCGTCGATCGCACCAGTCTTCGGCGCATTGCAAATCATGTCCAAATAGGTAACGGCCTCCGATTGCCGCGCCTCGCTGCCTCTCAGCAACAGTGAAGCGAGCGACCGTATAGCTTCGAGGTTGCCGGGATTCGTGCTGAGGTGGTTCTGGTAGTGCTGATAGGCTTCACCATATTTGCCGATCGTTTCGGATGCCTGCGCCAAGAAAAGCTGCGTCCGTTCCTCAGACACTTCGAGTTCCGCCTCGCGCATCACTTGCTCGGCCTCGTTGCCGCGGCCATGCAACGCGAGGATTTGGATCAGCGATCGCCAACCGCTTTCGAGGGCCGGTTCGAGTTCCACGGCCGTACGAAACCTTGCTTCGGCGTCCGACATGCGCTTGGCAACGGCGGCGTCTGGCTGGCCATTAAGTGAACGAACGCGTTGACGTGCATCGTTCGCCAAGATGTTGCCGATCGTCAGGTGGTAAACAGCATTGGTGCTTTCACTATCAAATTCGATATCTTCTGGTAGCGCGCCCAATTGTGCTTGAATCTGTAGGTACTGTAACTCGTCCAATTTGGTCCACGAGGCACGATCTAGTTTCTCTAACTGCTGTTTGGCGTCGTCGATTCGTCCGACCGCCGCAAGCAGTTTTACGTACTTGCGAATGTCTTCGCTGCGCGCGCGTCCCAACGAAATCGCCTTGTCCATAGCCGCAAGCGCCGATTGAAGGTCCCCTTTTAACGCGCTGATTTCTGCGTCGATGTGATAGAGTGGCGCCCATCCTTCGCGTTTGCCACGAGCGTCGAGGACGAGCGAACGCGCCACGTCGAGGACGTCGGGTTTGTCAAGTCCGTTTTTGACTCGCCAAATCAATCGTGACGCCTCGGCCCAACTCCATTCAGCGCTGTCCGCTCCCAGCGTTCGCTTTATATTATCTAACGACGAGCGAATATCCTCCTCGTTGCCCCGGAGAAGTGCAAGTTTGAACATCGACAGCCGCAACTCAATATCTAGCGGAGTTCTTTCCGACGCTTTCTGGAACACACGTTGAACTTCGTCATACTCTTGAAGCGTCATGTATGCTGCGCCCAGGCTGCGCAAGATAAGTGCCTCTTGGCGCGCATCGAATCTTTCTGCGTCCGCTTCGATCTTCACCAACTGTTGGCGCAAATCGTCAGGCCGCTGCTTCCCCAAAAGTTCGATACGAATCAAGGGCGCGGTGACAAGATCCTTTTGCTCTTGCTCAAACTTCTCGAGTTCACGCAACGCGGCGTCCACGTCGATCTCTGCGATTTTCCTTATTTCTCCCACGCGAAGTGCGACGTTGTTAGGATCCTGTTCGGCAATTTTCGAGCGCGCCATTTTGGCACGCGCTTCGTCGCCAATCTTGTCGTAGTAACTGGCCATTATCGTGTATTTTTGTAGTTCGGTGAGATTGGACGACCGAATCCGTGACAGGAGTTGTTTGGAAAAACCCCAGTTTCTCTGTGCCTCGGGACGTTGATTTTGCCGCAACAATTCCAGTTCCAGATGAGCGACGAGGAAGGTGTAGTTTTCTGGCAACTTCCCATCGACGGTCAGTTGTCGATTCAGCGTTGTGTAGTATTCGACCGCGTCGTCCATTTGGCCAAGATTACGCAATGCCAGGATTACGCCCCAGCGGGCGTGGAGGTTGTTGGGGTCTGCTTCGGCAACATTCAAGAAGTAACGCAGCGCGCGGTCGTGTTGCCCGAGTTTGGCATAGGCGCTGCCAAGCATGCGATCAGCGGCAGGGATCCACGTTGGCTCAATCTGCGACAATCGCGGGCGAATTGATTCTAGTTTTTGTGTAGCGTTCAAAAGATCATTCGTGACAAAAGCCAACCGCGCTTCCAAAAATGTGACTTTTGTTTTTGAGAAGCTTATCTGTCTCAGCGCTTCGATGGCACGTTCCGCCTCGTCGAGCGAATTGTGATCAAGTTCCAGATTAGCCCATGTCCACAGGAGACCAGGATGCTCGGGGTCTTTTTTCAGCCCCTGATTTATATAATCGCGCGCTTGTTCCAAGTCATTCTGCTGTAGCGCCCAGTTGGCCAACATCCGGTAAACATCAACTTTATCTGGCTCGATTTCATGGTAGCGATCGAGTTGCTCTTTCGCTCGTGGAAAGTCCTTAGCAGCCTGAAACACTTCGGCGGCTTCGCGCATTACCGTGGCTTGGTTTTCCTCATCGCTACCCAATTCCAGCGCCTTTTCGATGTCTCGGGTCGCCTGTTCGATGTCGTTGTCTTTTTTGTAAAGTCTCAGGTAACGCGCGCGACTGACGTGGGCAATTGCCGCGTCTGGGTTGCTGGCAACCATCTGATCAATCACGCGATCTGCCGTCTCCGGCTGACGTTTCCGGTTGCGCAGAAGTTGCGCGAGCATGAAGTATGCATCGACTTCTTCGGGATGCTCGGCCGCCATTGAACCGTCAAAATTCCCGGTGGCGCCGTCAAACCCGATCAGCTTGGAAAGTGTTTGAATGGCAAGATCGTCTTGGCCCATTTGCGAATAGCACACCGCAAGTTTGATAAAATGCTCTGGTTTGGAAGAGCCCGATTCAATGAAATATTCCAAATGGCTGATGGCGTCCGTTTGCCGGAAGCCGGTCGACATTGCGAATTGAATTGCGGTTTCGCGTAACTCGACGTCGTCGGGCGCGTGTCGGAGACAAGCCTCGATCAATGAATAGGTTTCGTGGAATTCTTTGGCACCTACCGATTCGCCATCAGTTATCAGTTTTTCAAACCAATCCTTCGTCCAAAACGCTAGTCTGACTAGCTGTTCATGGTCATCGGGCTGGTATTGCAGATAGCGCTTCAAGTTTTTGCGGGCTTTTGTAAGATCGCCTTTTTCTTTCGCAACCTCGGCTTGAGACAGCAGAGTCTGCGTGCTGCGGCCCATTTGAAAATGGTACAACCCAAACGCCGCTAGGAAGCACGCGACCACGGTCGCGGTCAGAATTATAAGCAATTTGACATTGATGCGTTTCATCGACTGATATCTCTCACGATCAGAAAGGTGTTGTGCGGCTCTCTTTACACGTACGCGTCGTTCGGGACGAGGTTCACAACTGCTGGCATGCCACCGCGACAGTGGAGCCAAGTGCCGCTTCCAAGGGGGTTTTGTCAGCGCCGCAACGGCTGATGAAATTCGATTGATTAATCACTTCATCCTACCCGTCGTGCACGCACTGTCAACGAAACCCTTAGTGTCGTGCAGAGGTTACGCGAATTGAAATGTTGGGTTGCTACGTTCATCGTTTACATCCAGGGTTGCACGGAATCCAATAGATTAAGATAGGTAGTTTAAGTCGACTGGGCAACTAATAACCGAAAAACAGTTATGTCTAAGTCAACAGCTAGCGGTAAATACTTGCCGGTTTTCCGGCTTTCGCTAAACGGCAGCAAAGAATCTCAAAGGGTTTGCCGATTATTCCGGTTGTGACGACAGGTCGCGGTTCTCAGTACGGGCCGCCAGCGATCGTTTTTCGATCCCAAACCAGCTAGGACGACCGGCGAGATGAGTTCTACAACAAAACGGCGCAATAGTACGCGGAACAAAAGATACGAGCAGAAATGTGCCGCCCGACACATCCATGGGCTCCTGATAATTGGCTTGTTATCGACCTCGTTGGTTCAGATGGGCTGTCAGGCGCTGACCACACAGGGCTTGGGCCTCTCAAACAATGCAGTTGTAACTCAGGACATGGGCGCATGTCAGGTCACCGATTTGGCAGAAGAAACGCCCGGTGGACCCTTGGTTTCTCCCATCGAACGTCCGCCTGCAGAGCTATCCAAAGTCTCCCTGCCAGCTTATCGCATCGAGCCGCCTGATGTGTTATTGATTCAAGCGGTGCGCATGGCACCCAAGACGCCTTATGCGATTCAGGCACTGGATATCCTACAGATCGTAGTTGCGGGCGTACCGCCTGAGCAGCCGATTGCTGGTGCATATCAAGTAGAAGCCAACGGCATTGTAAACCTAGGGCCTAGTTACGGCGCGGTCAAAGTTGAGGGATTGACGCTGGATGAAGCAACGGACGCGATCACGCGAAGGTTGCGACAAAGTGTTGCCGCACCCCAAGCGTCGGTAACGTTGTTACAGATGTCAGCCCAGCAGCCTATTGCCGGAGAACATCTTGTCGGACCAGATGGAACTATCAACTTGGGCATCTATGGTCGGGTTCGCGTTACGGGGTTGACTGTTGATGAAGCCCGTGAAGCCGTCGAGCACCACCTTTCGGAGTTCATCGACGATCCCCGCGTCTCTCTGGACGTCTTGGTGTACAACAGCAAAGTTTATTACATCATTACGGAGGGGGCCGGTTTGGGCGACCAGGTCGTTCGAATACCAATTACTGGTAACGAAACGGTTTTGGACGCGGTGGCACAAATCGGTGGGCTAACGCGGGTTTCGAGTAAAAAGATCTGGATTGCGCGTCCAGCGCCACACGGCATGGGCTGCGATCAAGTCCTGCCGGTGGATTGGGAAGCGATCACGCGTGGTGCCGTAACTTCAACGAATTACCAATTATTACCCGGTGATCGAATATTCGTAGCGGAAGATCGTCTTATCGCATTGGACGCACTAGTTTCAAAGCTCCTCAATCCGTTTGAACGGATGTTTGGATTCACCTTGCTCGGCGCGCAAACCGTCCAGACACTCCAACGATTCCCAGAAGGCCGGTTCTTCTAGTCATCTGTTGAGTTGACCAGCGGTTCGGTGAACAAGAGACAAACGCTCGTAGAGTGCCAGTGGGGCACGGAGGCAACATGAACGTCATGATGAAAAAACAGTTCAGTTTCTATTTCGCGATTGTAGTGCTATTTGGATTGCTGGAAACGGCGCCCGCGCAGAATCTTATTATACGCGACTCCGGTTGCCTCTATGGGGTCGAAGGATCCTGCGTGCCGCGGCGAACGACATACGGATATTACGAGACGCACTGGCGCAATTGGCCATTTGCCCAGAAGCCAAAAGTCACCGGCGATCGCCAAAAACGATCTTCCCCACCGACTGGCTCGACAGCCTTGCCGGTTATTGAGGTGCCTCGATCGACAGACGAAGCGTCAATCAGCCCGGATCTTCCCAACAAACAGGAAGAGTTGGCGCCCTACGAGCCCAGTTCGTCGCCCGAGCAGCTCGACATGGACCGCCGGACCGACCCATTCGAAGACGACCTCCAGACGCCAGATGCGGAAGTCCCACCGAATGAGGTGCCGGCCAATCCGTTCGAAGACGACCTGCGAATGCCAGCCACAGAAGTTCCGGGAAATGAGGGGCAAGCCAATCCGTTTCAGAACGACCTCCAGACACCAACGCTGGAGACGCCAGCTGATGAATCGGACGCCACGCGCTTGGGACCACGCCTATTCAATGATTCCAGCAGCTTGGCTCCGTCCTCCGCGCACGGTCGCAATGAAGCGATGAGAAGACCTCAATACGGTCGTTACAATCCGCTGCGTCGTTCTGTCAAGAGGGCCAAACCCGGGGCGATTGCAACGAATCGTCTGCAAGCCACACAAGCTGTCGCTCTTGAGGAAGTGATGTTGGACCCGAGAGCAAAGCGAGGATTTCCTTCGACACAGGTCAATTCACGGAATAATGTTGAAGGGTCGAACCCACTTCGTCGCTAGTTTTCGGGCGTGTTGTAATAGTTTCTTAGTTGCTGATAGACTCTGCCGATTGGCCTAATTGTCACAGGCGAAAATATCCTCGCAGCGAAATCCAGGTCCATTCGCGGCACTTCCTGTGTCTGATATGCTGACTCTTCAGCTCTCGTCGTTTCGCCGGATGGGAACCAACCACGCTAGACTGACGTATCATTCCATGAGCCACCCAGGGGGACGGAGTCTGCGCGGATGTCCGAATTGCCACTATTTGGCTAATATAATTGCAAAAAGACGTTTTAAGCTGACGAGATCGAATGCCAATTCTTCCCCGTGAAACGGACGTTTTTCCCCACGATTTTCTTGAGTACGAGGACTTCGCTCAGGGGACTGGGCATCAGTGGTGGGTCCTGTACACATTGTCCCGTCGGGAGAAGGACCTGATGCGTCGTCTGGTGAGCATGGAAGTGCCTTTTTATTGTCCATTAATTGCCCGCAAGAATCGTTCACCGAGCGGACGTGTAAGGACTTCGTACCTACCTCTCTTTCCCGGTTACGTATTCAGTCACGCCACGGCTGAGCAGCGACAGCAAGCGTTGACAACAAACTGCATCTCACGAACCCTTCCAGTGGTGGATCACGAAATCCTTGTTCACGACCTGCAGCAGATTCGTCGTTTGATTGAATCGGATACTCCTCTGAGTCCCGAGTCGCGAATTCAACCCGGCGCTTTGGTGCGTGTGAAGAATGGCCCCATGGCCGGCATCGAGGGCGTCGTTCTCAAGCGTCACAATGGCGACCGATTGTTAGTGTCCGTTCAATTTCTACAGCAAGGTGCATCCGTTGCACTTGAAGATTTTCAAGTCGAAGAAATCGGCTAATGCACTACAATTTCAAGGACACCATTTGTTAAAAAAAATAAAATCGAAGCTTACTTTGGGCATGTTGCTTCGTATGCTCGCGGACGCGGCATTGCTAAGCGTGGCGATGTTTGCCGCCGTAGCGGTTCGTTTTCTTGTTGTCGTTGCCTTCCAAGAACCGCCCAATGTCGGTGAGATCTTGCGACGAGACGTCCGTGGCTTTTGTCTCGCCGTTGTGCCATTGACATTGACATCCTTGGCGTTGCTTCACGGTCTGGGGGTATACACTTACCGCAAGTATTACCTCAGCAAATACAAGCTGCTTGTTCTTGTCCAGGCGATTTCACTGTCCTACTTGGGATTTGGCTTTCTTTGGTTTTTCTTTACGCAGTCCGACAGCCTGCAACAACATCTACCGATTTCGCGAGCGGCGTACCTGATGGCGTGGCTTTTAAGCATTCTGATGCTGGCGGGCGCACGTTTCTGGAACGCAGTATCCAAACGAATTGTTGAACCTGAGCGAGAATCAATCATTCGAGCGAATCGCAATGAGTGTGATGTATTGGTCATAGGCGGTGCCGGTTACATCGGGTCGGCGTTGTTGCCAGATCTACTTGACAAAGGGCATCACGTTCGAGTGCTCGATCTGTTGCTATTTGGCGAGAGCCCCATCAAGAAAGTCATGTCACACCCGCGACTTGAGCTTGTGCATGGTGACTTTCGGCACGTGGATAGCGTCGTCGAAGCGATGCGCGACATCGATTCGGTCGTTCATTTGGGTGCAATCGTTGGTGATCCGGCCTGCGATCTCGACGAGAATTTGACAATTGACATTAATCTTTCATCCACCCGGGTCCTTGCTCAGTTGGCACGGTCTGCGAACGTCGATCGGTTTTTGTTTGCAAGCACGTGCTCCGTCTATGGCGCCTGTGACGAAATCTTGGACGAGCGGTCCGAGGTGAGACCAGTCGCACTTTACGGCCACACGAAACTCGCGGCCGAAAATGTTCTGCTTGATATGGCTGATGACAGCTTTTCACCGACGATTCTACGGTTTGCAACTATTTACGGCTTGTCGGGACGCACCCGATTTGATTTGGTTGTCAACGTGATGGCGGCCCAAGCAAAGTTTGACAACGAAATTACAGTCTTCGGCGGCGAGCAGTGGCGGCCTTTCGTTCATGTCAAAGACGCGGCTCGCGGTATTGGATTGATTCTTGATGCGCCGGAAGAATTAGTCGGCAATCAGATATTCAATGTTGGTTCGGACGACGAGAACCACACGATTTTGGAGATTGCCCAATTGGTTCATGAGCAAGTTGTCGGTTCCGAATTGACGGTCAGCAGCGACCAAATCGACGCGCGCAACTATCGTGTATCGTTCGCGAAGATCCATCAGATGCTTGGGTTCAAGCCTGAGTGGACGGTACGCCAAGGAATTCAACAAGTCATCGAAGCGATCGCCAGTGGTGAAGTTTCGGATTATCGCGACCCCCAATACAGTAACGTCCGCTTCCTGACGGAAGAGGGTACATCAAAACTGGCTCGCGACCGTTGGGCGCGTGAACTCATTCGTACACTTAGTAGCCGGTAGCGAGGGCAGGCAGCTGCAACAAGTATCGAGTGAAAGACCCAGAGCAATTATCCGACCATCGGTTGGGTACTAGCAGCGTGCATATACTCTACATGCACCAACATTTCACGAGTCGCCGCGGCTTCACCGGCAATCGTTCATATGAGTTTTCCCGCCAGCTCATTGCCCGTGGTCATCAAGTTACGATGATGTGTTCCGGCATTGAAAACGAGTCACGTCTAACGGTGCCAAAAGGCAAGAAATACATCGAGACGGAAGTGGATGGAATTCACTGCGTGCCAATTGCCGCCGCCTTAGCCAACCCCTTACGGATCACGGGACAGAGCGGCTATCGGAGAATGCTGGGCTTTTTGAACTTTGCACGCTTGGCGAAGCGCATCGGACGACGATTGTCGCCGCCAGACATTGTCTTCTGCAGCCATACACCGTTGACGATTGGACTGGCCGGCATGGATCTCAGTCGCCATTTTCGCGTGCCTTTCGTGTTTGAAGTTCGTGATTTATGGCCGCAAGCGCTTATCAACATCGATGTACTCAAGAACCCATTGGTGATTCATTGGATGCGACATTTGGAACGTCGGATTTACCGGGCAGCCGACCATATCGTTGCCTTATCGCCCGGCATGAAGCAGGGAATCATTTCGACGGGCGTCGATGCAAATGACATTACGGTGATTCCCAACGCATCCGATTTAGATTTGTTTCACCCAAACTTGCCACGACGGCCTGGCCGTGATCGTCTAGGAATAGGAGATCGTTTCGCCGCGATTTATTTCGGTGGAATGGGTCGTGCGAACGGGCTTGAATACGTAATCGAGGCCGCCCGTATACTAAAACAACGCGGACGCAGCGACATCGCCATCATATTGCACGGAGACGGTGGGCAACGCGCGTCGCACATGAATCAGGTCAAGGACTACGAGCTCGACAATGTCATCTTTTCTGACCCGGTCCCCGACAAGGCCGCTGTCGCGGAGTTGGTAGCTAGCTGTGATGTTTGTCTGACGATTTACCGCGCGACGAAAGAACAGTCTTGGTCACCCAACAAAATGTTTGACGCGTTGGCCGCTGGACGACCCGTGTTGATCAATGTTACCGGCTGGCTAGGCGACACAATTGACGAGAATCGTTGCGGCAAGTCGTTGAACCCAGACAAGCCCACTGAGTTGGCCGATGCGTTGATCGAATTATCGTCGGCCCCAGCGACAGTCAGCGAAATGGGGCGTCGATCGCGTGCGCTTGCCGAACACGAATTCGCGCGGGAAAAGCTAGCGTTGAGTCTCGAACGCATTCTATTCGACGCGCTGGAGAGCTATCGTCGAAATTGAGTTTTGCCACCGTGTTACCAACGAAGGGAATCTACCGGTCAGGCGGCAAACGGTTATTTGACTTGGTCTTGTCCATCTGTGTCGGATTGACCCTTTTGCCATTAATCGGCCCGCTAATGCTATTGATACGTTGGCGGCTAGGAAGCCCCATTTTCTTTCACCAAGTGCGGGCTGGATTAGACGGCAAGCCTTTTGACGTCGTTAAATTTCGCTCGATGACGAACGCTTTTAATGAGTGGGGAAGCCTGCTCCCGGACAACCAGCGTATGACGCCATTCGGCAGATTCCTGCGCGGGTCAAGCCTAGACGAACTTCCCCAGCTTTGGTGCGTGATTCGTGGAGACATGAGCCTTGTCGGACCACGCCCGCTACTGGTTGAATATGTCGATCGTTACAGCACTGAGCAAAAACTGCGACTTGCCGCCATGCCGGGTATCACCGGCTGGGCCCAAATTAACGGGCGCAACGCCATCTCATGGGATGAGCGATTCTCGTTTGACATCTGGTACGTTAGTCACGTTAGTTTTCTGCTTGACGTTCGGATACTATTGAAAACGTCGCTACGATTGCTGATGCCGAGAAACATCAATTCGGCCAATCACGCGACGATGCCGGAGTTTCTGGGGACACGGGACGACCTGATCAATCGCTAATACCCGTGTGCCTGTTTTGTATGTTTTTTTCCCGTTCCTTCTGGCTGAGGGTAGAACCAACGCTAGAATGGATTCGTATTACACTCCGGTAAGGGCAC
>CBDUAB010000015.1:0-13386 GCA_965365045.1 uncultured Planctomycetales bacterium | reverse complement strand
GCAGATGTCGAAGTCGAGTTGAGCGGCCAAATCCGCTACCGCTTTTCCGACATGCCCGCCGCCCACGATGACCAGTCGGCAACGCGGCAGAATCGGCAGGAACGCGACCCCCTTTTCCGCATGCGGGCCGGGGCGCTGCGAAAGTGGACGGGCCTGCGCAATCAACTGCCGTGCCGTATCGTGGCTTTCTTCGCCATTTGGCGTCCCAAGTGTCGCGCCGGCATGCAAACAGGCAACCAGTTCGTGATTCGCGTTGTAAAGAAAACTCGATGGAACCGGAATATCCGTAGCCCCATCAGCAAACACAATCGTTTCGATACTGCCCTTGCCAGCGCAAACCAGCGCGTGCAACTGGCGAAAATAATCCACTCCTCTTGAGTCGGTCAATGGTTCCAGCAACACCTGCATGCGTCCGCCACAAATAAGTCCGTCATCCCAGCCATAGTCGTGATCGAGTTGAAACGAAGCAATCTGAGCTTTTCGCGACTGCAATGCGCCGATAGCGCGGCGCTTCACTTCGGCTTCAACGCAACCACCGCCGAGTGTGCCGGCCTGGTCACCATTGGGAAATACCAACATCATGGCGCCCGGCTTTTGAGGTGTGGAGCCGCGCGTCTCCACGAGCCGGCAATAAGTCGTCGGCTGGCCGGCAACCATTCGCTCCATCAAAGTCGAAAGAATCTCGCGCATCGTCGCGTCGTGGATTGATGGTTATTTAGGTGGTTTCAAGTCCAGAAGCCCGAACGCCCTTCGGAGCCGTTGACAAATAACTTGCCCGTTAGCTGTCGCGGGTTGCGGGATCCGAGATACACGTGCGATATCCGATCCTCCAAAAGAGAAAAGAGACTTGTATCTCGCATCCTCATCCCGTATCCCGTATCACGCAACCCCTTTTCTCCGTTTGAAATGACAAGTTGTTTTGAACAGCTCCTTAATCGTAGATCAGGAGTTGGGTGTCAACTTGCACGGTGCACCCCATTTGTATCATCCGTCCGTCCTACGGATGCGTCAACGTTTGAGCGCTCATCCGTTGCTCGGTCAGTTCAACGGCACGTAGCAATCCACGTGCTTTGCTCAGAGTTTCTTGATATTCGCTGGCGGGAACACTGTCCGCGACAATACCAGCCCCGGCCTGGATGTACGCTTTCTTGTCCTGAATCACGATCGTTCGAAGCGCGATACACGTGTCCATGTTGCCGGCGTAATCAAAATAGCCAACCGCCCCAGCATAGGGGCCACGCCGGTGTGGTTCCAGTTCGTCGATAATTTCCATGGCACGTACTTTTGGCGCCCCGGAGACCGTTCCGGCTGGCAAAGATGCCGCCAACGCATCAAAGGCGTCCTTGCCCTCGGCGAGACGTCCGGTCACGTTCGACGTAATGTGCATTACATGGCTGTAACGCTCAATTGTCATGACATCGCTGAGCTGAACAGATCCGTAACGGGCAACCCGACCGACGTCATTGCGACCCAGATCGACAAGCATTACGTGCTCGGCACGCTCTTTCTCATCGGCGAGCAGTTCCGCCGCCAGTCGGTTATCTTCGTCCGGCGTCGCTCCCCGTGGGCGGGTGCCTGCCAAAGGGCGCACGGTAACAACATCATCGACCACTCGGCACATGATCTCCGGCGAACTTCCCACGAGCGTGGTTTCCGGGGTGCGGACGAAGAACATGAACGGGCTAGGATTCACAACCCGCAATGTGCGATAAATCTCAAATGGGTCCACCGTGAGTGGCAACTCGAACCGTTGACTGAGGACAACTTGAAAAATGTCACCTGCGCGGATGTACTCGACACATTTGCGGACGGCAGCTTCGAATTGAGACTGATTGTAATTCGACTTGGGAGTCGGCGGTGGAATCGAACCAGCGGGTGAAGTGACGTCTGATGGTGGAGCCGCGCATGAGGCTGAAGAAAGCCGCTCAACGACTCGATCAACTCTCTCGGAAGCTTGCCGATAAGCGTCATCGGATGAGCCGTCACGATCATCACCTTCGCGATCGATCCAGGCCAAGGCAACGACGACCATGGTCTTGTTTACATTGTCGAAAATGACCATTTCATCGTAGAAGGCGAAGCTTAGATCTGGTAGTCCACGATCATCTTTCGGGGCAGATGGCAAATGTTCCGTGTAGCGGATGACGTCGTATCCGGCGTATCCAATGGCGCCGCCGACAAACGGCGGCAAATCGTCAAGATGGGCGGCTGTTACGGATTTGAGCCTTCTTCGCAGCTCGTCGAGCGGGTTGTCAGATGAAATCGTTTTGCTTCCGTTGCCGTCTACAATCGTGATCGCGTTTGACCGAGCCGACAGTGTCATCGTCGGATTGGCAGCCAAGAAACTGTAGCGGCCGACTTTCTCGCCCCCAATGACGCTTTCAAAAAGACAAGCGCTGCCGCCGCTGTCTAGGTGGCGAAAAGCGGAAACCGGTGTCAACGCATCGCTGAGCAGCCGACGATAGACCGGGACGACTTGAAACCGTTTCGCGAGATCACGAAATGTAGTGAGATCAGGAGCATGTGGCATCCCCGCCAGCTTAACAGCCGGTTTGGAGGGCCACAACGTCACGGGTGCAGCGATGGCCGATCAACCTTGACAGTGGTGTTTTGCCTGCTAGAATCGATCTGGCGTGCTTAAGCCTTTCCATATTAACAAGTTGCGCCGCTCGGACGGGAACAGAGCGTTGGCCTTATCTTGGCAACGGGCCAATTGGCAATTAAGACAGGATGTCGCAACGCGGACCCAAATGGTCTGCTTTAACTTTTCTCTTAGCCGGTTGGGATGGCCAACATGAAATGTCAGGAATGTGAAAAGCCCGCCACGTTCCATATTACGGAATTAACTGGAACCGAACCGAGCGAACTTCATCTGTGCGAAGAGCACGCTCGGGATTATCTGTCACACCCCGAAGCGCCCGAAGAAGAATCGTTTTCTTCACTGGCAGGGGCCCTAGCTCACCAGCTCAAACTCGGTCAAACTGCCGAGGAGCTGGCACGTCTCGATCAGCAGTCTTGCCCCGTCTGCGGAATTACTTTCTACGAGTTTCGAAATCAAGGTCGTCTTGGCTGCCCGCACGATTACGAGTGTTTTTCCAAGGAGCTGGAACCGCTGTTGGTAAACATTCATGGTGATACCCAACACACTGGAAAGTCCCCGAAACGCCAGCGAAAGACCAGCACCGGGGGCCATGAATTGATCCGCCTGCGACGACAAATGAAGGAAGCCGTCGAGCACGAAGATTACGAGCTGGCTTCCGAGCTTCGAGATAAGATCAGTACGCATAAAAACGTGGAATGAGTTCATTGTCTGGAGGAATCCGTGTCGAATTCGGAGTTGAATCAGCTGACTGAGCAATGTGGCGAATGGCTGCGTGGTTCAGGACCGGAATCCGACATCGTGATCAGCAGTCGGGTGCGTTTGGCGCGGAATCTGGCGGACTTTCCTTTCATTCGCCGTTGCACCGAACACGATCGGGCCGCGATCGAAAAGACATTGCGCGAGCGTCTGCTATCGGCCAAGGAGCTGAAAGGGGCCATGTACCTAGACGTGGCTGGGCTGGAGGCGGTTGACCGCCAATTACTTGTGGAACGACAACTCATTAGCCGGGAATTGGCGGAAAGCGCGGGCGCACGTTCGGTGGCCATCGACACTAAAGAAGTGTTTAGCTTGATGGTCAACGAAGAAGACCACTTGCGCATTCAACTAATGAAGAGCGGTTTGGACTTGAAATCCGCTTGGAAGCAGATCAACAAGATCGACGATGCCATCGAGTCCCGTGTAAACTATGCGTACGATGATCGTCTCGGTTATCTTACTGCCTGTCCAACCAATGTTGGCACGGGCGTGCGCGTAAGCGTTATGTTGCATCTGCCAGCACTCGTCATGACACGGCAGATCGACAAGGTTTTTCGCAGTCTGCAGAAAATCAGCTTGGCCGTACGCGGTTTGTACGGCGAAGGATCCCAGGCAATGGGTGACTTTTATCAGATCAGCAACCAGATCACACTGGGACGTTCCGAGACGGATTTGATAAAGCAGGTCGGTGACATAGTGCCCGTACTGATCGATTACGAGCGAAAGGCGCGTGAGTATTTGGTCCAAGAGAGCCAAAAAGACCTGCACGACCGCGTGAGCCGCGCTTATGGTATTCTGTGCACGGCACAAACGATTAGCAGCGAAGAGACCATGCATTTGCTTTCAAGCGTCCGCATGGGTGTGAATCTAGGTTTGATCCAAAACATTGAGATTCCGACGTTGAATCAGTTGTTTATCCACACGCAACCGGCCCATCTGCAAAAGCTCCGTGGCGTCGAACTCGACACGGCCGACCGAAACGCGGAGCGAGCCACTTACCTCCAGCGGCATCTTCGCCGTGGCAAAGTGGACGACTCGGAAAACAATTAACTGCGCATTTCTCACGCATTTGTAGGCCGGAAAGAGCAAACGCGGACACTGCCGAAACTTCGGTCGTTGCGTTGCGGCTATTCTTGCGAACACGGTACCAACCGGGAAAAATGCGTTTGCGCTTTTCCGGCAAGGCTTTGCGACCTCGTTCCGGCCTTCTGTGAGAAATGCGGGCTAAGTGCGCGCAAAAAAAAATCGCCGTTCGCGGAGCGAACGGCGACTGTTGGGTCGTTTATGCGTGATTCTCTTTTCAAACGTTAAAAGGATCGTCTTCGACAAAGCAACGTGCCCAGGCCAATGAGCATCACCAAGCATGAAGAGGGTTCGGGCACGACCGTCAAACCATCGACTTGCTTTTTCTTGATAAACGCAACACTTGACGCGTCGGCGGCATTGGCTGTTAGTGAGTTATCGAAGCGCAGATTAATCTTGGTGATCGCTCCGTCACCGCCAGCCTCCGTCAGTTCGGCGGCCAGGTTAATGTCAAAACCTAGCGCCCAGAGTTCGCCGGTTGCGGCTACGTTCGCGCTGAAATCCGACTGCCCGTTTCCGTTGATCGGCGTGATCGCAGCACCGTCCACTTCGAGGATTGCCCAGAAGTACTGCAATCCCGCAGTCACCTCGGCGTCACCGGCAAGCGTGTAGTCACCTTGTTCGGAATAGGAGACTGTCAGCAACTGAGCGCCATCATTGGCCGTGATCATCATTTCGAGTTCGCTATCGATCAATTCAGCTCCCGGTCCAGGATTAACCTGAACACCAAAACCGACCGGATCCAAAATGAGTGTGTCACTCAATACAGCCACCGAACTGTAATGTAACTCTGCGTCTAGATTGCTTTCCGTCACATCAACAAACGTGACATTGTCACCGACGAACGTACCAAAATTCATCATAGCGGCATTCGTTGATGCCGTATTAAAGAGAAAAGCGACGGCGGCGACTGCCGCCAGAAAACGAGACAGGGGGCTGGACATCATTAGCGTCTCCGTTGACGAAGGGGTTACTGTTTCGATGAACCTGAACCTGATGGCAACGGCCACTCACCGCTACCAACTAACTCGCAGTCTAATCGCGACCTGGTGGGCTTCAATATTGAGAAACTTCAGTTTTCGCAGGAATCCAGACCGGTGCGCATTACAACCGAATCAAACCGCAGAACGTAAGGACAAGACGCATTACTATCGGGTTGATCGAGCTGACCGAACAGCTCTGAGATGCGATACACATGCCGCGAGTGGGCACCTGAAGGGGTGCCAAAGATCGCTATTTGGCGAGCTTTGCCCTCAGCCGTGGAATAATCGGCGCAGGCAAGAATCGTTCCAGCATCTCGTCGCTGGCCAACGGAGCGATCTGTTTGATGAGCGTGCTCGACACATGCGCGTAGCGCTGTTCGGCCATTAGAAACACGGTTTCGATTCCCGGGTCGAGCTCACGATTGGCCAACATCATCGTGAATTCGGCCGCGATGTCGGTGAGCGGGCGGATGCCGCGCACCATGACCTTCGCTCCGCATTCACGTACAAAACTCACGGCCAAACCGCTGAACAGGCGCACCTCGACGTTGGGAAGGTCCTTGGTCGCTAGCTGAATGAGTTCACGACGTTCATCGGGCGTAAACAGGGAATCTTTTTCCACATTGATTCCGACTCCCACGATGAGCCCGTCAACAAGCCAGCTCGCGCGTTCGATTACGTTCAGGTGTCCCAGCGTAATCGGATCGAATGAGCCGGAATACACGGCAATGCGCCCGTGGTTACTGTCCATCGCAAAAACTCCTAGCACCCTGTTACGGCAAGACGCTTTTCACCGCGCGAATGAGTCGGTCAATGTCATCTTCATTGGTATAAGCGTGCGGAGTCACCCTCAGTCCACCGCCCCTACAACTGACGACGACGTGCTGATCCAAACACGACTTCCGCACGATCTCTGGTTCGACGGCCGGAATTGCAAACGTGACGATCCCAGATCTATGCGCCGGGTTACGTTCAAATCGCGGCCCACAACCAATGCTGCTCATACGATCGCAGGCAAGATCGGCCATTGCAATAACACGATCACCTATTTTAGAAAGATCCGCCGCCAAACCGTAACTTGTCAGCAATTCCAGGCTGGCAGCGAGGCCATGATATCCCACCATGTTGGTGGAACCTCCCTCATACCGCGCTGCGTTTTCACGTAGCGAAAGCTCGATTTTTCCAAAATCGCCACGGTGTTGCACGCTGTTCCAACCAATGCCAATCGGCCGCAGTTTCTTCAGCAAATCAGGTTGAATGTAGCAGACGCCCGCCCCTTCAGGTCCAAGCAGCCATTTGTGACCGTCAGCCGCCAGAAAATCAACTCCGGTTGCCTTCACATCCAGCGGGTAGACTCCAAGTCCTTGAATAGCATCCAGGCAAAACACGGCACCATATTCGTGAGCGAGCTGCACGGCTTGGGCAACGTCGATCCGCCAACCCGAAGCGTAGCCAACCCAACTAAGTGAAAGCACGCGCGTCCGCTCATCACAAACGGCGGCTACTCGATTCAGATCCACGCACCCATGGTCCGTTCCAACGCGGCGGGTTTCCACACCGCGATCGGCCAAATTCATCCATGGATAAAGGTTCGATGGAAACTCGTTTTCTAACGTGACAACGTTGTCGCCGGCTTGCCAAGGAAATCCTTCCGCAAGCAAACTCAAACCGGCAGTTGTGTTCGGCACGAGTGCGATTTCCGCTTCGAGCGCATTGATCATATTCGCCGTCAGACGTCTTAATTCCTCGACCCGACGGCTCCAATCATGCCAAACGGCATCGCCGTCTTGCGCGGCTTGATCGAGCCACGCCATCATCGCCGTTCGTGTCGGTGCGGGTAAAGGCGCCACGGCCGCGTGGTCAAAATACGCCCAGGTGTCACAAATCGGCATTTGGTCTCTGAACCGCTGCCAAGTCGGCGCATCTACGGCGTCAGGCACGTTGTCTGTATTGTGATTATTCATCGGTTTTCGTCGATTCGTACGAGCTACAACACTGGTAGAAAGTTCCCTTTCGCGACACAGTGAATCAATCTCCTCCGCAACATTAGAGGAATTCGAAGTTCGGTCAAGACCTCAAAACCTTGGAGATTCGAGCACCGAACACACGAATCCACGGCGTGACAGGCGACAGATTTGGGTTATACTGGACAAACTGAGGTGGTCGCCAGCGGAACCACGACCACTGTTTTCTGCGGACGACAGTCACGTCGACCAAGATGACCCCGATTCTTTCGTCGACGTACGCCAGCGCGCATTGGTGTCGCGTTTTGGCCAAACAATTTACGCTGCGAACCGAGGGGCGGCAATGGAAAGAGGACTCACGATAGCGGCAATGGCAGCTGCCGTGTTGATTTTGCTGTTGTTCTTGTTGGATCTGATCATCGCCATTCCTTTTCGTCGCGCAGTCCCCGGAATGGACATTGCTTTCGTTATCGCGTCCATTGGATTAGCCTACATTTCCTGGAACACGTTTCGCGATTTGCGCTAAACAGATTGTCCCGTGAGTTCATTAAAGGCCTGCCACTGTTGTGGCCAGATCCATCACGTACCGACTTTGCGTGACGCACAACGCGCGGCGTGCCTGCGATGTGGCGCGACGATTGCCCATGCCAACAGTGGTGCCCATGCCAACAGCGGCGCCCATGCGAGCAGCCTCGCTGCCAGCCGCACCGCCGCCGCGGCAACGGCTGCATTTGTGCTGTATTGGCCAGCCATTCTGCTGCCTATTCTACGGATCGAAAAACTTGGACAAGGGCATGAATCAAGTATCTTGAGCGGGACTTTCGAATTGCTGGCCCACGGTAGTTGGTTTGTCGGCATAGTTGTTCTCTTGTTCTCGATTGTCTTTCCACTGGCCAAAATCGTGCTTCTCCTCGAACTCAGTTTGACGAGACTGCTGCACCGACGTCACAAAGCGTGGACATATCGCGCGATGGAGATGCTCGGTAAATGGAGCATGATGGATGTGATGTTGTTGGCATTCTTGGTAATGCTCGTCAAACTCGGTAACCTTGTCGAATTCGAATTCGGCCCGGCCGTAATGGCTTTTGTTTTTTGTGTTGCCATGAGCATGCTGGCTAGCTGTTGTTTTGATCCACACTCAATTTGGGAAGACGATGATGAGTGAGACCGCCGATTCCTCCGCCAAGTCGGACTCGATTCCCGTCGCCGAGATCCGCGATGCTTCCAGCCGGAAATCGGACGGCCGACCACTATCCCGCTTGTGGCTTGTTACCGCGGTGTGCTTCATCTTCGCGCTGGTCCTCGCTTGGCTGCAATTGAAGCCGGGCGGTCCCAGCATCACCATCCGCTTCGGCGAGGGCAACGGACTGCAAGTCGGCGATCCGCTGCGTTTCCGTGGAATTGAAGTGGGAACCGTCGAAGTAGTCCAGCTCGACAAACAGTTGAACCATGTGGAGGTCATCGTGGAACTAGCAAGCCATGCGGCCGCGGTGGCCCGGCAAGGCAGCCTTTTTTGGATCGAGCGCCCCAGCGTCAGCTTAGGTGGAGTGCGGGGCCTGGACACACTTGTTAGCGGGCACTATTTGTCGGTCATTCCCGGACCGACCGAGGCAGAACGAGCACGTGAATTCGAGGGCCTCGACGCGCCGCCCGGTGTCTCGGATCTGTCGGAGCACGGTCTGGAGATTGTGCTGGAGGCCGACGATCGTTTGGGACTCGAAAGGGGATCACCCGTGACGTATCGCGGCGTGACGGTGGGGCATGTGTTGATGGTGGGCCTGGCCACGGATGCAGCCACGGTCGAATCGCTGGTTTACATCGATCCGGCTTATCGTTCGCTCGTGCGGAGCGAATCGCGCTTCTGGAGTAATAGCGGATTTGATTTTAAGGTTGGTTTCAGTGGAATGCGTTTGGACGCCGACACACTGGCTACAATCGCCGCGGGTGGCGTGGCGTTCGCCACGCCGACCGGTGGAAAGCCGGTTGCCAACGGACATCAATTCGAATTGCAAGAATCGGCCGATGTCGAGTGGTTGGCGTGGCGGCCGCGCGTGCCGCTCGGTAGCGCCCTGCTCGACGACGACCAGCCTCTGCCAAAACCGATCTTGGCAACAGCTCGCCGCCATCGCCGGTTTGGTCTCGGTCAGTCGGTGCAGCAATCTTGGGTCGTAGGTCTGGATAATGGTGTCGTCTTGGGACCGTCCAATGTCCTTGCACCAACCAAGCAAAATACGGTCCTCGATTTGGCCGGACAGACGTATAAGCTTGCTCAATCTAACAACGATGATGTGCGGGAAATCACGACCTTCAGACCGCAAGATCCGTGGCCCGAGCAGCTCAACACTTGGCCCGCGGCGCGCATGCGACCGCTGATTGCGAGCGAAGACTTGCTGCTGCTAGGCGGCACATCAGCTTTGATGATGCCCGTGGCTGGCGCTCGCTTGGAACAGCGTGGCGACGTGTGGCAAGTGGAGGAGTCCTTGCGTCTCGATCCCAAGTGGCACGGCGCCTGCGCGGTCGCCATTAAGGACGGGTTTTTAGTCGGAATCCTGATTCATGATCGACCGGCACGCATCATATCGATATCGCCAGAGTTTGGTTCGCCGTAGGGTAGCTTTGGTGGGGTCCAAGTCGAGCGTTACCTTGAACGACGTGACAACACGGCAATGCCAACCCCAAGTCCCGCTCGGCTCGCGGGACCCACCTAGCAATTCCGACTCGTGAAACAAAGAAAAAGTTTCCTGCAGCGACAGTTAAAACGCCATGTCATCGCTGTTTGCTGCCAAACTGACAGCACGAAGACCGGATGCATTCTCCGGTTCGGCGGCAATAACTCGTTACGCCCCTTTGCCTTGCGTTTTCTGTTCGCGTTTTGGCACGATCCTTGCATTACTAATGGGCCGGTTGGCAAATTTTGGTTGCCGCCATTGGTTTTGCGGCCCAGATGAGATGCTTTCGGGCGGATCGGCGGGTCGTGAGACCCTCGGAACAGAAACAATTTTCATTTCTTGAGAGGAGGCTACACGATGACACGCACTTTTTTACCCAAGAACACACGAGGCAGCCATTTGTTTGACGTCGTGTGTCGCGAGATGGATGATTTTGTGAATCGTCTTTCGGAACCTGAATCGCGGACCGAAGAATCGACTTCGTTTTCACCGCGTACAAACGTTGCTGAAACCGAAAAGCTCTACGAGATTTCTTTGGACTTGCCAGGCATGAATCCCGATGAGTTTTCGTTGGAAGTTCACGAAGGTCGCTTGTCGATCACTGGCGAACGAAAACGTGAGGAGATCAAAGAGGGCAAGACGTACCACCGTGTCGAACGATACTACGGCAAGTTCCGCCGCACGTTCACGCTTGGGCAGGACGTCGACACGGACGGAGTAACGGCCGAGTACAAGGATGGCGTCTTGACGGTAATCGTGCCCAAATTGGAAAAGGATCAACCTAAAACGATCCACGTCAAGACTTGATCGAACCAAGATCGCTTATAAAATGCACGGCCATGCCAGGGTAAACCCGGCATGGCCGCTTTTTTAAAACGGTCATTCCGAATGACTCGACATGACCGCTGAGATTCGATAGGCACACCGAAAATCCGTGCGAATTAGTCGCGACTGCCAGCGTATCGCATGATGAGGTACAGCAACGTGAGGATTGCTTGCAAAGTTGCCGCCACGTACGTCAGCGCGGCCGCATTGAGGACCTTGTTGACGTGATACATCTGATCGTGTGGGACAATTCCGCGTTCCACGAGCAGAGTCTTGGCGCGGGCACTCGCGTTGAACTCAACCGGCAAGTTTACGACTTGAAAAAAGACCACTGCGGCAAACAGACCGATGCCTAGTACCATCAGTGTCTGACCGAATGCATTACCGCTGAGAAACAGGCCTCCGATGAACATATACATTCCGGCACTGCTGCCAAATCCTGCCATTGAAACGGCCGCGTTGCGGACTTTCAGCGGGGCATAGTTTTTAGCATCCTGCAAGGCGTGTCCTGCTTCATGGGCCGCGATGCCCACCGCCGCCAACGTACGCCCGTTGTAGACATCTTGGCTCAGGCGGAGCACCTTGCCGCGAGGATCGTAATGATCGCTCAATCGACCGGGAATCTGCTCGACGTCGATTGACTGCAAGCCGGCTTCATCCAAAATATGTCGCGCCGTGGCCGCGCCACTGAGCTGTGCCGGCTGGCGACTTGCCTTAGCGTACGTGGACTTGACACGCATCTGAGCATAAAACGCCAACAAAAGCGCTGGGCTGATGATCAGTAAGAATATCGGATCAAAAAAGATCACGGCTCTTTCTCCTCTTGAACTTTGGTGGCAATTTGTATTGCTAGAAACGCTCCAGAATTATACATCGGAGTCAACGAGAGACATGATTTCCCGATTCGCCGCCGGGGGCAACCGCAGTTTTCGCACTTTTTTTCCGCAATTACGCCTAATCGTCGTCGTTTTGGAGTCCCGATCCCCGTGAGGACTCTTCGTCTCCAGCGGCAGAGGAGTTTGCCGCGTCGCCAGTCGATTCATCTGTCGTCGATTCACCCGTCGTCGAATCACCCGTCGTCGAATCCTTCGTTGTCGATTCTCCATCCGTGGCATCGGATCCCGCGAAACCAGCCATCGCGTCTTTATAGTCTCGATTGGGATCCGGCACATCATCCCAAGCAAGTGTCGTACCCCAAGGCGCGCCGTCTTGCTCACCCCGAGCCAATAGTGTGCCGTGTGAATCGGTCGCCACCAAACCGGACGCACGCTGCTGTTCGACGTGCCCCAGTCGCAGTGCCGGAAGCCTGTCTGAACCGACGACGTTGACGTAACCACCGAGGCGATCCACTCCTAACTCGAGCTTACTCGACGCTCTTCCCCGCATTTCGATGACCGCCATATCATCCCCATTTCCGGTTATTATCGGTTGCGTCACGCCATAAATGGTCACCAATCCGCCACCCTTGGCATCCTGCCGCAATGCAATTCTTGGCGCACCGCCAGGCGACGTTACGACAAGCTCGTGGCATCGAATCGTGTCGAACTCAGCCATACTGCTCTCGTGAAGTTTCCGAATAGTAGTCATGAGCAACGTAAACAAGAGCAACGGGTAAATAATCCAACGCTCACGATTTGACATGGGGTTCCTCATCAAGATGGTGAATTCTTTTTTATGGCAAAAGACTATTTGCTTTGTGCTGCGCGAATTCGTGCTCGCAGCGCGCGAATCTTGTCTTCGTAAGCACGGCGTTGTGTGCCCCGCGCCTCGCGCCGCGCTTTGTCGAATAGCTTGACAGCGCGAGAAAGATCGCCGGCAGCTTCCGCTTGGCGCGCCTCCGCGACATGACCGGCAATCGTCGCCTCCCGGGCGCCATCCTTGGCGTCCCGTTGTCTCTGAATCTGTGCAACACTGATGTCTGGCTGTTCAGCGGTGCTACGACGTGCCGTGGAACGGCTTTCAATACCGCTCACGGTTTCATCAGTTTCACTCGCTTTCTGACGAGCAGTGATTGCAGGAGCCACTTCGCCATTGGCGAGACGTTGGACGCGATCCTGTAGCGGGCTTATGGCTGAACCGAGCGAAAAAGACGGAATCCGTGGTGGGACAACAATGCCGTTGGACCAACCACCGACGACGGGAATGAATCCCACGACGAATGGCCGCTGAATCACGTGCTGGAACGTGCCAAATCCGCCATTGCTAACAACCACCGACGGGGCGGCACCGACCATACTCCGCGAACTTCCCTGAACAGCCGTAAAACTGAAATTCAGAGCTGCGCCATCCCTCAGAATTGAGAAACCAAGCCGAGCACCTGTGCCCGTGTCGCCCGATGGTTGCCCAAAACCGAAACCAACATCTTCAAACGAACTGTCGCCGAAACGAAAAAACGGCGCGCTGATGACCGTGGTCTGGGCATGAATCACTGGGCATGGAGCGAAGCCAAAAAAATCGGCTACGAAAAAGAATGTTGCAGTTAAATAACAAAACGATCGGCCAAT
>CBDUAB010000014.1:0-13770 GCA_965365045.1 uncultured Planctomycetales bacterium | reverse complement strand
GTTGTCAGCACGGCGGCACGTTTTTGCTTGCCTTCACAACGGTCCAAAATCCACCGATGCACCGGCCGAAAAATGACCACCAGCAAGGCCGCCAAGAACAGCGGCAACCAAAACTCAGCCATGACACGAAAGAAGACAAAGCCGAGGGCCGCAATAATGCCCAGTAAAACGATCAGCGACGCGTTACGGGCCATGTGAGCGACTCCAAATTCGAACGGCCGGCGCGGAAACGAATCCAAACAACAAGCGACAAGTTCGCGGGTAGCGCCAGCGCAAATCTTACTGCAACCAGCGTATTTTCAGAAGCGACGTTTCCCTGCCAACGCGCGCACAATCGCACTTTGCTGACTTCCGCATCGGGCTGTTGAAGAATGTGCGTTCCCGAAACTTCTTTCCTTTCTGCGGGCGCAGGACTTGGGAAACGCTTGGCATTGCCCGTGGTTGGTAAACAGTTCAGCGCATATAATCGTCGACATCATCGATGTTGGCCGGCTCTACAAAACAGGAATCCTTTATGAACGCTTATCCCGATTTGTCAGCGAACCACAGGCCTGTCGGCGATTTCCTGCAATTGCCAAAAAACGTCGCGGAATGGGGCCAACATCGCTTAACCGACGAACAGGTCGCATTTTTTCACGAAAACGGATATGTGGCTGGTGTCCGTATCCTCGAGGACCGGCAGGTCGATATTTTGCGCGATGAACTGCAAGGACTCGTCGACCCGCAACACCCCGGACACGGCTTGTTTCACGAATACAATTCCAACGAATCGAGCGACCCATCGTTGGCCCTCTTTCACGCTCTGGGCTCCTGGCGCATTACACCGGGGTTTCATGACATTCTATGGTCACCAGCGTTCACCGTCGCAGCGAGTCAATTGCTGGACGGCGCTGTTCGGTTTTGGCACGACCAGCTTTTTTGCAAGCCTGCACGACACGGCGGTGTTGTCTCGTGGCACCAGGACTATTCGTATTGGACGCGTACCAAACCGATGGCCCATATTACCTGCTGGATCGCTTTGGATGACGCAACGCGTGAGAATGGTTGCGTTCAGTACATTCCAGGCAGCCACAAATGGGATTTACTGCCGATAACCGGCTTGGCAGGTGACATGGAAGCTATCCGTTCAGTACTCAACGACGAGCAATGGGAAATGCTCCAAAATCCAAAAGCGATCGAATTGAAAAAAGGAGAGGCAACTTTTCATCATCCGTTGATGATCCACGGCTCGAACGCCAATTCTTCCGATCGCCAACGACGTGCTACCGTGATCAATGCTTTTCGCGACGGCACGCGAAGTGATTCCCGCGACCCGCTGTTGAAAGGTGTCCCCATCGTGCCTCCAGGCAAAGCGCTGAGCGGGCAGTTCTTTCCACTTTTGCTTGATCCCGACAATATTTAGTTAGACGAACGTGCCCAACCGTCGCATCCTAATAAACGTTGTTCGCTTTGCGGTGCTGGCAGTCGTGATTTGGGGCATCTCTCGCGCTGCTGCTAACGCCCGTGCCAGTTTCGTTGAGAAGGACCTGTCTTGGCAGACGCTACGATGGCGCTGGCTGGTGGTATCTGCTATCGCTTACCAATGCGGTCTCTTTTTGATGGGCTGCTTTTGGTACCGCGTGCTCCATGCACTACATCAGCGACCCGGCTTTTTTGAAACAATGCGTGCCTACTACATCGGCCACCTCGGCAAGTATGTGCCTGGAAAAGCGATGGTCTTCGTGCTCCGTGCTGGCTTGATTCGCGGAATCCACGTAGACACGGTCGTCGCGGGCATCAGCGTTTTTATCGAAACGTTCACGATGATGGCCGTTGGCGCTTTTTGGGCGGTGGCTGTGCTACTCGTTCGATACCGCGAGATCACGACACTTCGTTGGTTGGCTATCGGCCTGATGATCGCGACAGTCGCGCCGACGTTGCCGCCCCTGTTTCGTATTTTGGTTCGTAGTTTGCGTCCCACGTTTCAGGCACATCTCGACGAAATCGCGGCCGGATACACATTTGGTTTGGTCGTTCAAGGTTGGTTGGCCTGCACATGCGGATGGGCGCTGCTTGCGGTGAGTTTTTGGGCCACGCTCAAGGCAATCCCCTACGCGGATCCGCTGGAGAATCTTGCCACAATTTTTCCGGTGTTGTTGGCATCGGTGGCACTTGCCACGGTGTTGGGATTCGTTTCTTTGCTTCCCGGAGGAGTCGGCGTCCGCGAATGGGCACTCGACTGGCTCATGGTGCCACAAATAGGCGAAGTCGCGGCTTTGGCGGGTGCTATTGTGTTGCGACTCGTATGGCTGCTGACCGAGTTGTTGATTTCGGTTATTCTATATTTCGGCTTACCCTCACCTGCCCGAGATGCAAATCCGTCTAAACCTGACTAGTTGAACGGCACCGATTTGTGTCATCCTGAGGGAGCGACTCTGATTTCTCCAACTTCATAATTTCGCCACACGACGTCCATTCCCAATCATGTTGTCCGTTGTCATTCCAGTATGGAACGAAGAAGGAAGCCTCAGACAGCTTTTCATGGAGTTGTCGCAGGTCGCCGTTGAACATGGCTATGAGCTTGACATTGTCATTGTTGACGACGGTTCCATCGATTCATCGTGGCAAAAGATCGTTGATTTGGCGCAAGAAAATTCATGCGTGCGGGGAATTCGTTTCCGTCGAAACTTTGGCAAAGCGGCAGCGCTTAGCGCCGGCTTTGACGCGGCTCGAGGTGATCTTGTTGTGACACTCGACGCGGACTTGCAGGATGATCCGCGCGAGATTCCTCGCTTCTTGGAAAAGATCGAAGAGGGCTTCGACGTTGTCAGCGGCTGGAAGAAAGTGCGTCACGATCCGTGGCACAAAGTGCTGCCGTCACGTGCTTTTAATTGGTTAGTCGGCCGGCTCACGGGCGTTCGGCTGCACGACCACAATTGCGGTTTCAAATGCTACCGCCGCAAGATCTTTCACGAGATCCGTCTCTACGGCGAACTGCATCGTTTTGTACCGGTGTTGGCCGCCGCGCGCGGTTGGCGGGTCGGCGAAATCGTTGTCCATCATCGGCCGCGGGAGTTCGGCAAATCAAAATACGGGTTGTGGCGTATTCCGAAAGGATTTCTCGACTTGATGACCGTCAAGTTTCTGACTGGTTTTGGTCAACGACCACAACACTTGCTGGGAACCGTTGGCCTTTTGGGTTTCAGTCTGGGCGCTGTTGGCATTACCGTGTTGACGGCGTGGTGGTTTATTTCGCGTTCTTTTGCCGCGATCGACCCGATCCATCTCCACCAACGGGCCATCTTTTACTATTCTTTAGCCGCAGTGCTGCTGGGATCCCAATTCATGTCGATTGGCTTTCTGGCGGAGCTGTTTACGGCTTGGCACAGTCGTGACGTTCCCAGTTATTCATTGTCGGAAAGAGTCGGCAGTGACGAAGCATGGGAAGACGCGGATTCGCTCGTTCGCGACGAAGAACATCTGCGCGTTCACTGGCACCACGCAAGTGGCCCCAAACGCGACCGCGCATGACTCACAGCCACGTACGTGGGTGACACGAGCCGAGTGTCACTCATTACGGATTCGTTGTCGCAAGCTGCTATCGACCGCAACCTTGCTCACGTTCGGCTCGCGCGACCCACCACTTTCCTCCAAATATCCAAATCGGCGTGACCCATCATGGCTGATGAACACTCGGACAACTCGCACCAGCTGCTACGTCTGCGCTACGCGATTTATACGATTCTTGTTGTCACATCGCTGGGCAACGTCGTCGGCCGCATCAGTCATGTCGAATCGCGCGACGGACGCACGCCGTTCCTAAGTGCCAACGACCGCAGCCGCTGGTGTACCATTCGCGCGTTAGGTGATGACGGGACATTTGTAATCGATGAAGTCATCCAACAACAAGGTTGGAACACAATTGACAAGGTTCGCCATACGGGCAGCGACGGTGAGCCTCATTTCTATTCCAGTAAACCAACACTCTTGCCGACACTGCTGGCAGGCGAGTACTGGCTATTAAAAACCTTGACCGGTGCGGGTCTGGAACGCAATGCGTTTTATGTCGGTCGACTGATGCTGGCCATCACCAACGGCGCGCTGCTGCTGTTATACTTTGGAGTCCTCATCAAGTGTGTCGAGCGCTGGGGAACGACCGACTGGGGCCGCATTTTCGTCATCGCCGTGGCCACGTGGGGCACGTTGTTGACGACGTTCGGCGTTACGCTAAACAATCATCTGCCGGCCGCCGTCAGCGTCGCCGTGTCGATCTACGCGACACTCAGGATTTGGTACGACGGTCTGCGCGGTCCGCAATACTTTTTGATGGCCGGCGCGGCGGCGGCCTTCGCGGCAGCCAATGAACTGCCAGCGCTCGCGTTTCTCGTCGCAATTGCATTGGCGCTATTCAGCAGAGACAGGAAGGCAACGTTGACTTACTTTATGCCGGCGGCAGCTTGCGTCGTGGTCGCGTTCTTTGCCACAAATCGAATCGCCCACGATAGCTGGGCCCCTCCGTACGCGCATTCGGATTGGTACGACTTCGAGGGAAGCCAGCTCACGGAAGCCACGCGAAAAGGTATTGATCGAGGTGAAGCATCCAAGGCCCGATATGGGTTTCACGTAATTGTGGGTCATCACGGAATTCTGTCACTGTCTCCTATTTGGCTGCTGAGTCTAATCGGCGCGGCATTGCTTGCACGCCGAGATCGACAGCCGGCCCTCGCGCTGCTGATCGTCAGCCTGACAATCATCTGCCTGGTTTTTTACATTATCCTACGCCCCGTCGGTGACCGTAATTACGGCGGAGTCACCAGTGGCTTTCGCTGGATGTTTTGGTTCATTCCATTGTGGTCACTCACCATATTGCCGGCAGCGGACGCGATATCCGAGCGGCCCATTTGGCGGTGGCTAGCATGGCTGCTGTTGCTAGTTTCTGTTGCCTCGGCAAGCTACTCCGCAATGAACCCGTGGGTTCATCCATGGCTCTACGAGTATTGGGCCGGACTCGGTTGGCTGTAGCGACGTTACCGTTACGGCATGCCGCGGCAATTTGGCTTGACCCAATCATGCCGTTCGGATATGAGCTGATGCCCCGAACCGTCGCGACCAAAGTATCGGACGACTACTGTGATGTTGACCGCGGCCCAACGGGGACTCGAACCCACGTTGATCACAGCTCCAAGCCAAGCGTATGCCTCGCTCTTTATCTCATCGTCTCCTTGTTCTTTGCCTCGGGATAACCGTCTTGCTTATCCCAGGGACTCAATTGAGTAAGGCTGAGGAAGGAGACGAGCCAGCGGACCAGCTCTACGTTCTGTTGCGTAATGGCGAAGTCATCCGCGGCACCGTGAATCGCGACACGGATCATCTGATCGTCAAGCGTAGTGGCACCGTGGAACTGCGGATTCCACGGAAACAGATTTCGACCATCGGCGCCAATCTCGACTCGGTCTATGAATATCGCGCTAATCAGATCGTCGAGTTCCACGCCGACGAACATCTGGAGCTGGCATCTTGGTGTATGCAAAATCGGTTGGTTGGCCCCATGATGCATCACATCTTACGTGCCGAGACGATCCAACCCGATCATCCCCAGCTCTCTTTGCTCAAGGCGCGCTTGCAGCAGTTTTTGATTACTTCGCAAAAGTCAGCGGATGCCGACAACAACGAATTGACCGTGGCACCGACAGGGCACGCGTCCGAATTCATCCCACCGACAACGCAGGCAGCCGGCACTTCCGGACAACCACCAGTCCTGCCCGAACCTGTTGTCCCGGCCACGATTTCAAGTCCGCCTCAAGAATCCGTTTCGGATAATGCGCTCCTCATTGAGGAGTCCCAAATCGTCGCGCCCCTAGTGGCCGTTGAAGAATTGCCAGCCGACATAGCCAAATTGCCAAAAGAATCTACGCCGAACGCTGCTCCCGACGATGTGCCAGAGATTGATTTACCACCTGAGCTAATCAAAGCCTACACGGCTCGCATTCAACCGCTGCTGCTCAACCGCTGCGGAGCGGGCCACTGCCACGGACATGCAACGACATCGAGCTTTCAACTACATCGTCCTCCACGGCGTCGCAATCCGTCGCACGAATTAACAATGCGCAATCTGGCAACGACCCTTCAACAACTCGATCACGTGCACCCTGAAAACAGCCCACTGCTCACTTGGGGACAGAAGGCCCACGGTCAAATGCGATCCAAAGTGTTGGCCGTCAGCAATCCCAAGCAAAAACAGTTGTTGTCGGTCTGGCTGAAGGCGGCTGCGGTTGGTGGCGTCACGCCCTTGCGAGAAAATGCGGACGACGGAAATCCAACCGTAGTACGGACCGCACACGATCACCGGCCCAAAATCCGCCACGCGTCGATTCAATGGCAGGATCCAGCACGTACAAAGACGGCGGCCAGCGCTGCGGCGGCAAAGGTATCAAACGTCAATAAAGAAGATCCGTTCGATCCGAAATCCTTCAACGTCGAATTCGCGCCGAAGACCCCTTGATAGAAAACGTCTGAGAAACGACGTCTGACTCCGTTTTGGCAAGATGCGTAGCTTTGCGCAACACGGTAATTCAACGTGTTTGCTGAGTTCTTCGCCGAAGTTGTCTTGAAAGTGACACTAAGAGCGGGAGAAGGATTACTTGCCCGTCCGCGCGATATAATCCCTCACACGCTGCTCCAGGATGTCCAACGGTACAGCTCCCGCCAGCAAGACCACATCGTGAAACTCGCGCACATCGAATGCATCGCCCAGTTCGTCTTCGGCGAGTTTTCGCAGTTCACGGATCTTTAGTTCACCTATTTTATACGCCAATGCTTGACCTGGCCAAGAAATGTATCGGTCGACTTCCGCGCGGATGTTGTGCATGGCCAGACCGGAATTGCGAGCCATGAACTCAATCGCCTGATCGCGCGACCAGCCGAGATAATGTACACCGGTATCGACGACGAGCCGACACGCCCTCCACATCTCATAGGTCAGCCTACCGAAGTCACGATAGGGGTCTTGGTAGAATCCAGTTTCCAATCCCAATCGCTCCGCGTAGAGCGCCCACCCTTCGACGAAAGCGGTGAATCCGGCGAAACGTCGAAATTCGGGCATCTCGGTTAACTCTTGTTGCAGCGCGATCTGCAGGTGATGTCCGGGAACGGCTTCGTGCAGTGAAAGTGCCTCGATGCTGTACAGCGGACGGCTTTTGAGATTGAACGTATTGACGTAATAGAATCCCGCTTGCGTACCGTCGCCACTGGGCTGCATGTAGTATGCGGTGGTCGTTTTCGGTGCGATGTAATCCGGTACTTTGCGAATACCGTATGGCGTGCGGGGGAGCGTCTTAAACAATTTCGGCAGCTCGCCATCCATTTTCTTAAGGACGAAAGCGACTTCCTTGAGCAGTGCCTCGGGAGTCTTGGCGTAAAAGCGGTCCGCGGTTCGCAAATACTGCAAGAATTCGGCAAAGTCTCCTTCGAATTCAACCTCGCGCAGAACTTCTTGCATCTCCTGCCGAATCCGTTTGACTTCACTGAAGCCGAGCTTATGGATTTCTTCGGGCGTCTTGTTAAGCGTCGTAAACTTGCGGACGCGGTGACGATAAAACTCACGACCACGTGGCAGTGCCGCGGCACCGATCGATGAACGGCAGCTGGGGATGTACTCTTTGTTCATGAATTCCGCAAAGCGGCGGTAGCCCGGGACGACACTCTCCTCGATGGCTTGTCGCCCAGCGCGGGCGAGCGAATCACGCGCATCATCCGGTACTTTGTCTGGGAATCTCGTGAACGGTTCGTAGAGCAGGCTCGCTTCCGGGTCGTCAACGATATGCGCGGTAATGGAATCTTCGTAGCCTTCCAAGACAACCGCGGGAAGCGTGTAGCCTTCGTCAATTCCTGCCTGCAGCAGCTCGACATGCTGTGCCGCATATTGGTCGAATGCCCGCAAACGAGCCAGGTAATCCTCGTAGTCGTTACGCGTCTGAAGCGGGACTTGTTTGGGCAACTCGGGAAACCGTATATGAAACCCATCGCGATTTGAAATCGGAATCAGGTAAGACTTGAACTCGTACTCTGCAATTTGGTCGTCGAGAAGTCGCAGCCAAATATCAAAGTTCAATTTGTCGGCAGCGGTCAACTTGGCGCGATCGATTGCCTTGGCACGATCGCGAAATGCGCGTTTCGCCGCGAATCGACGCAAGTCTTCCTTGACACCGACTCTTGGTAATTGATCGTTAAAGCGATGATCACCGACGCGTGTTGCCAACAGCGGGGATTCTTGCATATCAAACTCCCAGCTGTCCACGATGAGCTGATGCCATGCTTCGGTCGGTGATGCGGCAGACAACGAAGTCGCAGCGACTGAGCAACACAGGCCCCCAACAAACAAAACAACTTGGACGAACCAAACAACTTGGCAAAAAGATTTCATTAGTAACAAGCAACGGTACTTCATGGTGGTGCTCCTCATTTAATCTCCGTCGTCACACGTTGAATAGACTCAATGTAACCTGTTGATCACTCCGCTTGCCACTGCTTCGAGGAAAGCGCGATTGCTCGATAGCAACCGATCTTCGGCTAACATCCGCTCGGGTGTCCAGAAACCGACCGCCGCAACTTCCTGAGGATTGGGCGTGAGCATTGCATCCGCGGGGATTTCTGTCAGCCACCATGCAAGCGCCACGTCATGCCGGGACTGGCTACGCCATATGCATTGGACAGGGCGTGAATTGACTACCGCGAGTTCTTCCAGCAGTTCTCGCGTCAGCGCATCGCTCTCACTTTCGCCGTCCTCGATACCACCACCGGGAAAACAAAACGCGCCCGGAGCGGTGACCGTTTGAGATCGCTCGATTACGAGATAGGATTCGGCGCGGCGGATTACGGCCACGACTCCACGACGACGACTACTGGAGATTTCACTCATTGTACGACTGCTCAAATCTCAATTGGCCGTTACGAACCGCATAACTGTTCAAATACATGCTCCAGTATCGCCTTCGAGCGTGTAAAGCCGCGATTCCGATGTCTTTCCTTACATCAAGAGTTAACAAAACGCGATCCGATTCTATAATGTGAAATATGGTTTCTGACAGCCATCAACACCGGTTGTTTGGGTTGCTCGGTCGTTACCATTTGGCGTCTTTTTGCTTGTCTTGTAAAGGTGCCAGTGACTTTCGGAAATCACCGATTCGGGTGATTTCGAGTCGTCGTCGCACCATCCTGGGGAGCTGTTTTATGGGTCCACGGATTATCCTTTCCCATCGACCAAAAGTCTTGGTAGCCGCGTGTTGCGCCGTTATTTGTACGATCGGTTGTGGCAAAGACGAACCAGAATTGACGACGACCGTGCCCGAGACGGTGGATGAGACGGTGGTTGACGCAACGGACACGCAATACGTTAGTAGCTCTCAATCTTCAGCCAATGTCGACTATGATGATTTGAGCGGAAGGCTACCACAGAGTCCAGCTCACGGCGACAACGGGTCTGCAAGCTCCGGTTCATCCATCAACACGAGTCTCACCGTCGTCGCGAAAAGAGATGTAACAGATAAGTTCAGCAACGGCACAACGCAACGACGCTATCGTATGTGCTTGATGACCGACAAGAGCGTCGTCCGCCACGGACCATATATCGAATATTATCCGAATGGCAAGAAATTCAAGCTCGGGAAATACGCGAATGGACTGCAAGATGGCCGCTGGATCTCTTGGTATTCCAATGGACAAATCGCCAAACTCGGAGAATATAAACTAGGTGTACAAGATGGAAAATGGATCTATGGGAACAAAGACGGACGACGACGTCGAGAGGAAACCTACGCGGATGGCAAACGTAACGGCATTTGGCTGTATTACCAAAAGGATGCTGAGCGGTTAGAGCGTCAGGTGGAATGGAAAGATGACATCCGCGAGGGACGTTCGATTGAGTACTATCTCAATGGCAAGAGAAAGACCTCGAGTGAATGGAAAAACAACAATTTGGAGGGCCGCCTGTTGAAATGGTACGACAACGGCAAGAAATTTGGCTACGAAGAGTACAAGGGCGGCAAAAGGAATGGCCGAGCCATTATGTGGAGCAAATCCGGCACGATCCAGGCGGATTTAGTATATCGCGACGGACGCCGTGTATCGGGCGGTTGACTTCGACGCCTAGGACTGGAATCTGGAAAGCGCTATAATCAGACCATTTAATGTACAAATGTTCCTACGCTATGCGCTGCCATGACGCTCGATGCCGATCATACATCGCCGGAATCGTATCTAAAACGTTTCGGTCTCAGCGAATTCCGACCGGGCCAGCGCGATGTCGTCACGGCCGTCTTGTCAGGCAAGGACGTGCTTTGCATCATGCCGACCGGCGGCGGCAAGAGCCTTTGTTTTCAACTACCGTCGCTTGCTCGTGACGGACTAACGCTCGTCGTCTCGCCGCTGATCGCGCTCATGAAGGATCAGGTTGACGTCCTTCAGCAAAAGGGGATTCGCGCGGAGTACATCAATAGCAGTTTGTCGCCTCAGGAACAGAACCGACGTCTGGAACGTTTCCAGGCGGGTGAATACGACTTACTCTATGTTGCACCCGAGCGTTTTCGCAGCCAGCGCTTTGTCGAGGCGACGAAGCAGACCCAGATTCAGTTGCTGGCGGTTGACGAGGCGCACTGCATTAGCGAATGGGGACATGACTTTCGGCACGACTACGCCCGGTTGGGCCGTTTTCGCCGCCGCATGGGCAACCCGCAAACGATCGCGTTAACCGCAACCGCGACTCCGGACGTGCGTCAAGACGTGATTGCACAACTGGGTATGGCGGAGCCGGAAGTTTTCATCGCCGGTTTTGCTCGGCCGAATTTGCAGTTCAGCGTGCGGCATGCATCCTCGCGTGCTGAAAAAGACGAAGCGTTAATTCAATTACTCAACGAGACGCCCGGTTCCGGGATTATCTATTCGTCGACACGCAAAGGGTGTGAACAAGTCGCGGACATGCTGCGGCATCATGTTTCACGACGCGTCGGCATCTACCATGCGGGGCTTTTGCCCGACGAACGTCGCACGGCGCAAGAGAATTTCATGTCCGGCTCGACGCCCATCGTCGTAGCGACCAACGCATTTGGCATGGGCATTGATAAAGCCGACGTGCGGTTTGTCGCCCACTACAACATGACGGGCACAATCGAAGCATATTATCAGGAAGCCGGCCGCGCGGGTCGAGACGGCAAACCGGCCCGCTGTTGCTTGCTCTACTCACCGCGAGATCGCCAAATTCAAGAATTCTTTATTGAGAACGCATACCCCAGCCCGCGTGTTGTCGAGCAAGTTTACGAATACTTGTGCGCGCGGCCCGAAGATCCGATCGAAATCACTCAGCAGCAACTTCAGACGGAACTCGACCTTGAAATTGGTGCCGAAGGCATCGGTACTTGTGAACGGTTGTTGGAGAAATCTGGTGCGATTCAACGCTTCGAACCACACCGCAATATGGCGGTCATCCGCATTGACAGCGACCTACCGACACTAGTCGACTTATTGCCAAAACAGGCGACGGCGCGCCGCAAAGTCATGCGCGTCGCCGAGCAGATCGTGAAAGACATTCGGCGTGAAGAAGTGTATGTGCGGCCAGCCGACATCGCAGCCCAGGCCGAATTACCGATGACCACCGTCGCCAGAACGCTCCGTGAACTGTCACAACTCGACATATTCGATTATGTACCGCCATTCCGCGGCCGGGCAATTCATGTTGCCAACCGGGCGTTACGATTCGCGGACCTTGAAATCGACTTCGACGGCCTCAGCAAGCGCAAAGAAGCGGATTATGAAAAGCTTCGAAGTGTCATCAGTTTTGCGTGTTCCGAAAAATGCCGGCAGCTCGAGATACTGATGTATTTCGTTGATCCAGACGCCACCGAATGTGGCAGTTGCGATAATTGTCAGACGCGTCCCACGAGAATCGTTGCCCGGATTGATTCGAACGACGACAAAGTCATACAAACTGTCCGTATAGCCTTGAGTGGAGTGGCACGGGCCCAGCAGCGATTTGGCAAGCAAGTCATCGCGGCGATGCTCGGAGGTTCTCGCTCCGCTAAAATCACAAAGTGGCACCTCCACGAACTCAGCACGTTTGGCTTGCTCAAACATTGGCCGCAAACTGAGATCTCGCGGCTTCTCGATTCCCTCGTCGCGGCCGGTTTGTTAGTCCAGAACGAGGTGGATCGGTTTCGCCCCGTCCTCAAGCTTACGGATAAAGGCGAACAAGTCATGCGCGGCAGCGCGGCTTTGAGTTCGTCGTTTGCTTTGCCGACACGGATATTGCAGCGGATTGACACAAATCACAAGCCTTTACCGCAATCCCACACGGCTGCTGCCGCATCTGTTCTCGTATCGGCTAACACTTCCCAGCATGCAGCCGAAACAGCTACCGTTGTCTCGAGCCCACCGACAGCATTAGCCGAATACGCTGGCGCGACGACAAGCGTGCAGCTGTCACAACAACGTTCACAACAAGCAGCGCGTGCGCAGCCAAATTCCGAAACGGAGCTAGACGAACCCGATCATTATTGGACTTGGCGACTGGCCGACGTGGGGTTCTCGCTGCCACAGATCGAACGGGCTCGTCGATTACCAATGGCGGAAATCGTCAATCATTTGCTGCAATCGCTGAAGGAAGGACGACAATTGGACATCCAGCGAGTCTTCCCGGCGTCGTTACGCGAGCAATTTGACCAGGAACAGGTCACTCCGGAATCGGACGCCGGCATCGCAGCTCAATGTTTGCAGCTCTATCGAAAGTGTCTTGCCGCCGACTGTCCGCCATTCTGACGCTGCCAAAGATAGATCGACCGAATAGAATGGAGTGCCTATTAACGTCGAAATAGACGTGAAATTCCGCTAGAATGCGAGGCTGGAGCCATACGAACTGGCTTGTTAGACACCGATTTAGTCATTTTTTTGGCATGATAAAGCATTCAAAGCACTGCAATTAGCGCTTCCAAAGCCTACACTTGAATTGGATTTGACAACTCGAAACAACGCACGCAGCTTGTTGCATTTACAATGAGTAGTGAGCATTTACCTGAGCGAACCGAACGCTTAAACAACGAGACGAATTGATGGAAAAAGAGAAGGACAAGACTTCGGACGACCGCGACGAACAGACGCAACAGCGCCGGTTTCCGAACAATCCCAATATCTGGGTGATCGGCGCTATTTTGCTCGTGACCGTCGCGATGCTGATGTTCAGCCAGGGCCCGCAACGTTCGCAGATCCGTGAAGAGTTCTTTCTGGAGCAGTTGGCATCCGGCAATGTTGCCACGGTCTCCCACGTCGACGAACACGAAGTTGTCGGCATGTTTAAGAAGCCACCTCAGGCGCCCCCGACATACGACGATGAGGGCCGACTGACCACACCGAAGCGCAACGGAAAGCCAAAAGAGCTATACCAGCACTTCGAGGTCTTCCTTGACCCTCAAATGAGCGAGGAAAAACGCCAGGTGTTGGAATCGCTCTACGACGAGCATGGCGTGCACAAACCGAATAGTCCGCGCCGCAACAATTCCACAACGCTGATGATTCTGGTCAGCATCGTCTTGCCGCTGGCCTTTCTTTTCTTTCTGTTTACCATGTTGCGGCGAACACGCGATCAACTGATGGGCGGTGGCTTTCTGTCCGCCTTTACCAAGAGCACGGCCAAACGATTCGACGAAGACAAGCCGACGACCACTTTCGATGACGTGGCGGGACTCGAAAGCGTCAAGACGGACCTCCAGGAACTCGTCGAATTCCTTAAAGATCCCGAGCGGTTCCAGC
>CBDUAB010000013.1:0-13795 GCA_965365045.1 uncultured Planctomycetales bacterium | reverse complement strand
CGCGAGACGCGGACGGTGATCCAACGCAGACTCTGAAGATTCACGATGGCGTCTTCGTGCTGCGTTGGAATCCACGAACGCGGTCGATCGAATTAGGCGATCGCTTGATCGATCTCGAGGATGCGAGTACAGAGTCTGCTGTTCTGCCGAAACTGCCCGTTCCGACTACGGCCTTGAACGGTACCCTGATAGGATCGGTCATTTACGTGGCGGGCGGCGACAGCGGTAACGGAGCAACCACTAGTTTTTGGGCCCTTGATCTGGCCATGCGGAATTCATCGCGCGATTTTCGTTGGCGAGGAATGCCGGCCTGGCCGGGACCGCCCCGCGTCCTGGCAATTGCCGCCGCCCAGAGCGACGGTGCGGAAGATTGCTTTTACCTATTCAGCGGACGTCAGACGCGACCGGGCCAAGATAGCGTGCTGTTGACCGATACTTACCGATTTCGGCCATCGGCCAATCAGTGGCAACGATTGTCCGATTCTCCCCGTTGTCTCATGGCTGGTACGGGTCTCGCCGCCGGCGCGCACCATGTTCTCATCTTTGGCGGCGATGCAGGAAACATTTTTCAGCGTCTCGAAAAGTTGGGCCGCGAAAACAATCCCGAGTCGCTGGCGGAAATTCGCAGGATCCATGCCGCACATCCAGGTTTTAATCGGGATATCCTGGCCTATCACACGGTCACGGATACGTGGACAACATTGCCTGATGTCTTGCCCGAAGGTAGTAGCCATGTAACCACCCAGGCAGTTCGTTGGGACGATCGAATTGTGATTCCCACCGGTGAGGTTCGGCCGGGAATTCGCTCCGCCAAAGTTTGGCAAGCGGAAGCAATACGGAGTCCATCATTCGGTTTATTGAATTACGCCGTACTCGTTTTGTATCTGGCGGCACTTGTGCTGTTGGGCGTGTTCTTCTCACGGCGAATGCAAAGTACCGATGACTTTTTTAAAGCTGGCCAGCGAATTCCTTGGTGGGCTGCCGGAATAAGTATTTTTGGAACGCAGCTCAGCGCGATCACATTCATGGCAATTCCGGCCAAGACGTATGCCACGGATTGGCGACTACTGATCGGAAATCTCATGATCGTGGCCGCCGCTCCGGTCGTTGTCTGTTGCTTTTTGCCATTTTATCGTCGCCTCAACGTGACAACAGCTTATGAATACCTCGAGCTCCGTTTCAATCGTGCGACTCGGTTGTTAGCCAGCGGCATGTTCATCCTGATGCAATTCGGCCGCATTGGTATTGTTTTGTTGTTACCGTCCATCGCGCTGTCCGTAGTCACGGGCATCGACGTCAAAACGTGCGTCCTCACGATGGGATTGCTATGCATCGTGTATACGGTGTTGGGTGGCATTGAAGCCGTCATTTGGACGGATGTGCTGCAGGTCGTCGTGCTCGCTGGCGGCGCGCTGTTGTGCCTACTGCTTATTCCCCGCAGCATCGAAGGTGGCTGGAACGAAATGATTAGTATTGGCGAGTCAGCCAATCGATTTCGCTTGCTGGATCTGCGCTTGAACTGGACGGACACCACGTTCTTTGTGATGGTGTTTGGTGCCTTCGGCCAAAACTTGATCAGTTACGGCTCGGATCAGGTCGTGATCCAACGGTACTTGACGACTCGTGACGAGGCAACCGCGCGCCTCAGCATTTGGACCGCCGCGATCATGTCTGTGCCGGCGTCGCTGCTATTCTTTCTGATCGGCACGGCGTTGTTCGCTTACTTCAAAACACATCCAGCAGAGCTGGATCCGATACTTGAGCAGCCTGATGCCATCTTTGCCCACTACATCGTGAACAGTCTGCCGACCGGTGTTGCCGGGTTGGTGATTGCTGCCGTCTTTGCCGCCGCGATGTCGAGCCTCGACAGCAGCATGAACAGTGTCGCGGCAGCCTTTACCGCGGACTTTTATCGACGCCGAGACGGCGGCGACACGCGTGGCGAGCTGTGGGTCGCCCGAATTGTCACGGTCGTTGTCGGTCTCTGCGGCACAATGTTTGCGATTTGGATGAGCAATCAACCGAACATCAAGTCGCTGTGGGACCAATTCGCAGCCTACCTGGGACTGTTTGGTGGCGGTTTGTGTGGCCTGTTCTTGTTAGCGATTTTCACGCAACGGACGTCGGCAACCGCAGCGCTGATTGCCTTGGTCGCAAGCGCCGTGGTTCAGTTCCTAATTCGTAATGCGGGCGTTGTCAGTCCGTGGCTTTACTCGGCGACTGGCATCGTTGCGTGTTTTGTTATCGGATACGTTTTGGGATTCTTGTTTCCCCAACGTCGTTCGCTATCGGGTTTGACTTTGGCGACGCTGGATGTGTCGTAGGAGCGCACTGTTTCCGGTAGCCCGACGCGCCAGTTTTGAAGTTACATCTTTGCAAAGTGCGTTCCCGCACCCCCAGTCATTCCAGCGGAATCAGCTTGGGTTGACGCACCTTGGCACCGTATACCGGTCCGTAAACCCGCTGCAACTCGGCAAAATCTTTGTGGAGAAATGCATAACAGCTTGGCGGCGGATTCGTCGCCAACCATTTTTTGACCAAAACGTCCATGGCCGCGTCATAATCTTTTTCGGAATGTGTATGCGCGAAACAGCGACCCGGAAAACGACGAATGTCTCCGTCAAACTCGGGGCTGATGTGCCACAGCTCATGAAAGACGGTGACGAGCTTGTCGTTAAAGCTCAATTCCATGAATCGTGGCAAGTAGAATGTCAGGATATAGAGCATCTCCTGACCGTCGGCGTAGAGTCGTTGCGCGGCGTAACGGCGACCATTGCGGATACCAGTTTCGGCGCCACCGGTAAATCGCATTGGCGTTAAGGAAGCCCACATGCCGTGCCGCACACGTTTACGAGTCTGCGCAAAGGAAAACGCAATTCGCGTCACGTCGACATGCTGCATATCCGTCAGACGGTCGGATATGCCAAGACAAAGCTGGCGCATTCGAGCGGTGAAATTGAATCCCGCTGTCGCCTGCTGAACGTTATGGAGTGAGCCTCCGGCCATCGCTCAAAGAAGTCATCATCCGTGTGGGGAGCAATAAAGTTGGCATCTCGCCGAGTGTGGCCGACTCGCTCCGCGGGTCGGTACTCCTGCTCGCGGAGCGAGCAGGCCACATTCTTTCACAGTCTTGGAGCTTTCCGCTAGTTTTCTTTCGTTTCCGTCGCGTCACCTTCGTCCGTAGCAGCTTCAGCCTTTACGTCGTCGTCGTCAGCGGCCCCGTCATCATCGGTGACTGCTTCGTCCGTGATTGCTTCGTCCGTGATTGGCGCTTCGTCATCGGTGACTGCGGTCGTCTCTTCATCCTCGACTTGGCTGTCGTCGCCGAAGCTGGGTTTTTCGCTCTTTTGTGAGACGCGATCGTGCGTACCGACGAATTCCAACAAAGCCTGTACGCCGGCATCTCCCACGCGGGGCTTCGCGATACGAAGAACGCGTGTGTATCCACCGTTGCGGTCCGCCATCCGCGGCGCGATATCGGCGAAGAGAATCCTTACGGCTTGCTTGTCACCCAGCAGTTTGATCGCTCGTCGCCTGGCCGCCAAGGCCGGCGCGATGGCGTTGTTCCACTTTTGATATTCGTCGCTCTTACGCCATGCTTTCCATTCATCGCTGCCGCGTTCGGCATCCACGGCATACTGGCGCGCGTTTTCCTGCGCGGCGAGCGACCGTCTGGCGATCGTCACACATTTTTCAACAAGTGGCCGAACTTCCTTGGCCTTTTGTAACGTCGTTACAACACGACCCTTGACTTTGGGTTCGTTATCGTCGAACTCCGCATCGCGTTCTGTCAAAATCAGGCTACTGGCCAGATTCCGCAACATCGCGCGCTGGTGGCTGGGCGAACGGCCAAGTATTCTACCGCGTCGTCTGTGTCGCATAATATCACCGCTGCGTGGCTGCTGTTTTGTCTGTGTTTAGGGATTGGGGTCTAGGGATTGGGGATCGGGACACGCATGCCGAGGTGCAAACCAAGCTCGTCTAGCTTCTCCCGGATTTCGTGCAATGTCGTGTCACCAAAATTTCGCACTTCAAGCAACTGATCTTCATTGCGTTGCACGAGATCTCGCACGGACAGAATGTTCTCCGCTTCGAGACAATTCGACGCTCGTACTGAAAGCCGCAGTTCGGCCAGGCTCATTTTAAGTTTGGACTCTAAAGCAGCGTCGATGCCACCACCTTTCGCCGGAGCATGCACGTGAACACCAAGTTCTCGATACTGCACAAAAGGATTTAGGTGTTTACGCAAAATCTTGGCGGACTCGACCAGCGCCATTTCTGGCGAAACCGAACCATTGGTCCAAATCTCAAGAGTGAGTTTGTCGTAGTTTGTCTTTTGACCAACCCGTGTTTCTTCCGTTTCATAACGCACACGTGTGATCGAGCTGTAAACCGCATCGATCGGAATCACGCCGATTTCGTGCTCGGAGGTGCTGTGTTCGGAGGCCGGCACATAACCGCGACCATTTTCCACAACCATTTCCATAAAAAACGGCTCGTCTTTCGTCAGTGTGGCGATTACGTGGTCTTTGTTGATCACTTCAACATCCGCGTCGGTTAACACGTCGCGGCCAGTGATCGGGCCTGGCGTACTCTTGTCGATCGTAATGACCCGAGTTTCATCCGTTGATTTCTTGACCACCAAGGCTTTGATGTTCAACACAATGTCCGTAACGTCCTCCAGCACGCCTGGAATGGTCGTAAACTCATGCTGCGCACTACGGACTTTTATTTGTGTAATCGCGCTACCCTGGAGGCTTGAAAGCAGGATGCGTCGCAAGCTGTTGCCCACTGAGGCGCCAAAGCCACGCTCGAAAGGCTCCGCCGTGAACAATCCATGCGTACCGGTTAGGGTCTCGTAATCGCATTCAACAAGACTCGGTAACTCTAGGCCGCGCCAACGAATGTGCATGTTGTGAACTCCCGTATGACTTTTGCTATGCCAACGTCTCTGTCTGCGACACAAACAAAGGTGACGATGCAGTGGATGGATGCCGCGACGAATTAGACGCGCCGCTTCCTCGACGGTCGACATCCGTTGTGAGGAATCGGTGTGCAATCCTCAAGTGACTTGACCTTTAAACCGGCGGATTGCAAAGCCGTGATTGCACTTTCGCGTCCGGCGCCCGGCCCTTTGATTCTGACGTCGACATCCTTAACGCCAAACTTCATGGCTCGCTCGGCAGCCTGCTGTGCAGCACATTGTCCGGCAAACGGCGTACTTTTTCGGCTACCCTTAAAACCACAAGTGCCGCCGCTGGACCAACAAAGCGTGTCGCCACGCGTATCCGTGATCGTCACGCACGTGTTATTAAACGTTGTCTTGATGTAGACAATCGCAACGGTCACATTGCGACGCGTCTTTTTTCGTTTGGATTTCGCCACCGTGGTATTTCCTTCGTAGGCATGCGGATCGAACTAACGGAGATCCTTGACGCCCTTTTTGCCCGCAACCGTTTTCTTAGGCCCTTTGCGAGTCCTGGCATTTGTACGCGTCCGCTGGCCTCGCACGGGAAGACCTCGACGGTGTCGTAAACCACGATAACAACTGATATCGCGCAAACGAACAACGTTCTGCGACAACTGGCGACGCAGCGGCCCTTCGACGGTGTAGTCACGTTCTAAAAGCGCCGCCAAACGGCCGAGCTCATCCTCGGCCAGATCGCGAGCTTTTTTTTCGTGTTCGATGCCCGCCTTGTGACACAATTCTCGCGCCGTCTTTTCGCCGACACCATACAGATACGTCAGCGAGACGACCGTCCTTTTGTCGTTGGGTATATCGACACCCAATAAACGCGGCATGCTCGTATACTCCACTTAAACCAAATAACTCAATCAACCCTGGCGCTGCTTATGGCGCGGGTTAGTGCAAACGATGTAGACCCGCCCTTTGCGGCGGACGACCTTGCAGTTCTCACAAATCCGCTTGACGCTGGACCGTACTTTCACGGAACAAACTCTCCCGGGCAGCAGTGTTTAATATGCCAAAGCGTGTAAGTATAAGCGATTCTCGGGGATGGCTTCAAGGGCCATAGGAGTCCGGTAAGGGTCCAATCCGCTACTTTGCAGGGCCCACGTTCTGCGGGCTGCCAGACGCGGCCCGTTGAGGAGCATGTCTAACCCGCATTTCTCACAGTAGGCCGGAACGAGGTCGCAAAGCCTTGCCGGAACAGCGCAAACGCAGTTTTCTCTGTTGAAACCGTGTTCGCGAAAATAGCCGCAACGCAGCGACCGAAGTTCCGGCAGAGTGTGCGTTTGCTCGTTCCGGCCTACAAGTGTGTGAGAAATGTGGGCTAGCTCAAATTCTCACGTTTGGGTGTTTTTCACGCATTTAGGCATTCGTCATTAGACATTTGATCCTTCATTAGGCATTAGTCCTTAGACATTAGACATTCGCCAACGCGTCCCAGCATCGTGAACGGTCACTCAATCAGGCGCCGCAGTGAGAATACGCGGCCCGTCCCGAGTAATCGCCACCGTGTGCTCGCAGTGTGCACTGAATCCGCCATCGCTGGTGACCTGCGTCCAATGATCGTCGCGGACCTTCACGTCTTTGTCGCCAGTTGATACCATCGGCTCAATCGCCAGCACCAAGCCTGGCCGCAATTCAAAGTCGCCCGTCTCCCACAACTGCGGATCGTCGAAGTTAGGAACTTGAGGGAGTTCGTGCATTTCACGTCCGATTCCGTGCCCTACGAACTTTTCGATCACAGTCAAGTTGGCCGCTTCGACATAATCTTGCATTTCACGCGCAACTTCGCTCCATTTCGACTTAACACCAATCAGGCTGATCGCCAACTCCAGCACACCTTGCGTTATCTCCAAGAGCTGGCGGACTTCCGAGCGGACTTCACCAACCAGGTGCGTCACGGCCGCATCGCCGCACCAACCATTCAGCCGGCAGCCAGTGTCGATACTGACAATGTCGCCGGACTGCAGTTTACGGTCTCCCGGTATGCCGTGGACAACTTCTTCGTTGATCGAAATACAAGTCGTAGCCGGAAAGGGAACTGGGCCAGGCACGCCTTTAAACAGCGGTTCCGCGCTGCGTTGTGCAAATAGTTCATCAACGACCGCATCGAGTTCACCGGTCGTCACACCGGGCGCAACTAATTCAGTTACACGCTGGTGCGCTTCCCAAACCAGCAGGCCCGCCGCGCGCATTTGGGAAATCTCACGGTCCGAACGCAGCACAATCATACCGACCTACGCAACCGCACGAATAATACGAAAGATGTCGGCGAAGACGTCATCTGGTGCTTGCTCACCATTGATGTCACGAAGCAATCGCTGTTGACGATAGTAATCCACCAGGGGAGCAGTAGCATTCTCATAGACCCGAAAACGCTCCGCGACCGTTTCTGGCGTGTCATCGACGCGTCCTTCAAATTTGGCGCGTTCCAACAAACGGCGGCGTAACTCCTCCTCGGAAGCCACCAACCTAAACACGACGGAGATGGCACGATCAAGCTTGCCAAGATACTCGTCGAATTCGCCGGCTTGTTGGACGGTACGTGGGAAGCCGTCCATCAAACCACCTTTTTGGCAGTCCGGCTGGCCGATACGGTTTGCCACCATTTCTACCACCAGGTCGTCCGGCACCAACTGGCCAACGCAGATGTATTTGGCGGCTTGTTTCCCTAATTCGGATTCCTTTTCGATTTCATCGCGGAGCATGTCGCCGGTCGAAATGTGGGGGATGCCCAACTCATCGACCAATCGCCTGGCCTGAGTTCCCTTGCCGACGCCCGGAGGACCAAGCAACACCACTAACATGTGACAAAGCCTCAGTCCTCAAGCAAGCCTCGATAATTCCGCATAACCAAGTGGCTGTCGATCTTTTGGACGAGGTCGAATGCTACGCTCACGGCGATCAATAGCGCCGTACCACCGTAAAAACTGGCGATTTTCCAATCGACACCGAGTGAGGTGGAAATAATCGTCGGGATAATTGCCACCAGTGCCAAAAAACCAGCGCCGACGTAGGTAATCCGCACCATCACCTTTTCCAAGTAATCAGCAGTTCTCTTTCCCGGCCGATAGCCCGGTATGAAAGTACCGGCGTTTTTCAGGTTTTCCGCCATGTCCTTGGGATTGAACATGATCGCGGTCCAGAAATAACAAAAGAAGTAGATCATGGCCACGTACAGCATGTTGTACATAAAGGACGCGCCGCTGCCGAACATGGTCGCAAGTGGTTCAAAAATCGGACTCAGTTTCTGCAGATAGCTAAACAGAATGTTGGGAAACATCAGCAGGCTGCTGGCAAAAATAATCGGCATGACGCCGCCCTGATTGATACGTAGCGGCAGATATTGACGAGAGCCACCATAAACTCGACGGCCGCGTACATGCTTGGCACTTTGCGTCGGAATTCGGCGCTGACCTAGCGTGATGAACACAACTCCCGCAATGACGGCGATAAACAAAAATGCCAAGATGATCAAGTGCTCGATAAATATGCCGTCATTTCCAATGCCGCCCAAGCGGAGTTCAGCAGTTTTCAACAACTCGCTTCCCGCGCCTGGCATTTGGGCCAGAATACCAGCCATGATCAACAAGCTAATGCCGTTACCGATCCCGTACTCGTCGATCTGTTCGCCTAGCCACATGAGAAAGACCGTGCCGCACGTCATGGTAGCGACGGCCGTTACCTGCCAAAGAAAAGGCAACTGCCCTGCGTCGTTGAGCAGCGAGTCCTTGATCATGGACGATGTGCCTTGCCCCGTGGCGAGCACGTAAAGCTTGACGTACGCCGTGCTTTGGATCACACATAAGACAACGGTTGCGTAACGCGTGTACTCGTTGATTTTCTTGCGGCCGGCTTCGCCTTCTTTTTGCATGTCCTCGATCGGCTTCCAGACGCTGCCGAGCAATTGGAAGATAATCGAAGCCGAAATATAGGGCATGATACCCAGGCCAAAGATCGTCGCCTGACGCAAATTGCTGGCACTAAAGACGGCCGCGTACTCGACCATGCGGCCAAGCCCTTCGGCATTTCCGCCAGCCGACGGGATCTTGGAAGGATCAATAATTGGCAGCGTGATATGCCAACCGATACGGTAGATCGCCAACAGGCCCACCGTAAGAAAGATCTTCTTACGAAGTTCCGGAATTGTAAAAATAACGCGGATCTTTTCCCACATGGTTCCGATCCCTGAAAATGGTTGAGTACAATCCGTTGCGTGCGTATTAGCGCGAGCTTTGCTTACTGGAAGCCGCAGCCTTGTCCAGCGTAGTTGTTTCCGTCCCCTCCGAGCAAGTTCATTTCCCGGTACTTGCCTTGGAACGCTTTGCTGCTCTCTTTTCGGCCTTTTTCGCTTCGACGGATGCTTTACCCGGCAGCACGACAACCTCGCCACCAGCTTTTTCGATTTGTTCCCTGGCCGTCTTGCTGAAACGATGCGCGGAGACGATGAGTTTTTTTGTTAGTTTGCCGTCGCCTAACACCTTGAGCACATCGTAACGATTCTTCGCGAGCGACTTATCGTGCAATGCCTTCGGTGTCACCTCGTCACCGGCGTCAAAAGATTTCTCCAGATCTCCGACATTGACAACCGCCACGTTGAGCGCCCATTTGTTATTGAAACCGCGTTTGGGTACGCGTCGTACGAGCGGCATCGCACCACCTTGAAAGACGGCGGAGCGGGACCAACCAGCACGGGACTTTTGGCCCTTGTGACCTCGGCCGCTTGTCTTGCCATGCCCCGAGCCCGGACCGCGACCAACGCGTCGGCGTTTCTTGTTCTTTTGAACACCACGATGGACGTCGTTAATGATCATGTCAGCGAAACTCCTCGCAGCCGTTCGATCTCTTGAGTCGTTCGCAGCTGACTCAGCGCGTCGAAGGTTGCCTTGACTAACGTCACGGGATTCGGTGAGCCAAAGCTCTTTGTCAAAATATCGCGGATACCGACCGTCTCGCAAACAGCGCGAACCGCGTCACCGGCAATCACACCCGTACCGGGTCCAGCGGGAACCAAAATCACTTTGGCTGCCCCATACTGGCCTTTGACCAAATGCGGGATCGTACCGTTGACGACCGGCACATCGACCATGCTGCGGGTTGCTTGCTTCATCGCTTTTTCCACGCTCGGCGGCACTTCGTTGGCTTTGCCGTAGCCCCAACCAACGCGGCCATCGCCGTTGCCGACGACTACCATGGCCGAAAAGCTGAAACGTCGACCACCCTTGACGACCGCCGCGCAGCGTTTGATCTTGACGACGTTGTCGATGAACTCGCCGCGCGTCGACTGTTCTTTTTTTTTGTCGCTTTTGTTTTTGTTTGGCGATCGCTTTGCCACGTTAATCATCTCCCCCAGCACTTAGAATTTTAAGCCGGCCTCGCGAGCAGCGTCAGCCAAAGCCGCTACGCGACCGTGGTACTTGTACGGACCCCGATCAAAGCAGACTTCGTTGATTCCGGCCGACAACAGTTGCGCGGCAAGTGTTTTACCGACATTCGACGCGGACTCCGCATTTCCGCCGTACTTGGAACTTCCCTGAACAGACTTGTCGCGCGTGCTTGCCGCGGCGAGCGTCTTGCCTGCCTCGTCGTCAATCGCCTGACAATAAATCTGCTTGTTACTACGAAAAACGCTCAGCCGCGGACATGTTGGCGTGCCTCGTAACGGTTTACGCACACGACGTTTGCGTCGCGTTTTGACTCTTAAGTTGAATTTCTCGTGATTCACCGTTCGAAACTCCCGGCAACTGTCATGCGGACACTTACGTTGCAGCCTTTCCAGGCTTGATCTTAACGTATTCACCTTGGTAGCGGACGCCCTTGCCTTTGTAAGGCTCCGGCTTACGAACGGAACGCACTTCCGCCGCGAATTGGCCCACGAGCTGCTTGTCACAACCCTTGACCACGATATGACTTGTATCGGGACACGTCACCTCAAGCCCCTGCGGAATCGGCTTTTCGATTTCATTCGCAAATCCGACGCGTAGCTGGAGCTTGTTATTTTGCACGACCGCCACATAACCGACGCCGACGACCTCAAGCCGTTTCTCGTATCCCTTGGAAACACCTTCGACCATGTTTTGAATCAAGGCCCGGCTGAGCCCGTGGAACGCGCGGGACTGGCGGTCATCGTTGCTACGGGTCACGACCACTGATTTTGTCTCTTCGTCATAGCCGACACTGACTTCCGGACGAAACTCTCGCTCGAGTTTTCCCAGCGAACCCTCGACCGAAACCTTGCGGCCGGTAACGCTCACTTTGACGCCATCGGGCACTACTACGGGTTGTTTGCCGATACGAGACATCGCTTAACCTTTACATTTCATCTGGCGCATTTCGTGGTGTCTACCAAATTTCACAGAGCACCTCACCACCTAGATTTCGCTGACGGGCTTCTCGATCGCTGATCACACCGCGACTTGTACTCACGACGCTAATACCCAGTCCTTGCAGAATCGGCTTGAGATCGCGCGCACAACTGTAAACGCGCCTCCCAGGCTTGCTCACACGTTTGATATGCCGGATGACGCGCTCCCCGTTGGGACCATACTTGAGGTCCAACTTCAGCATGTTGTTCGGTTTTGTTTCAACCTCCGACCAATCCCAAATGTAACCTTCGCGTTTTAATACGTCAGCCACACCCTTCTTTACCTTGGAAAGAGGAAGTTCAACTTGACTCTTTTCTATTCGCACGGCGTTGCGAATGCGAGTCAACATATCGGCAATCGGGTCTGTCATCATAGTGTTGCAGCCCCTCCCTTTTACCAGCTTGCTTTGCGAACGCCAGGGATGACTCCCTGATCTGCCAACTTGCGGAAGCAAATGCGACAAATGCCAAATTTGCGATATACGGCGCGAGGCCGACCGCACAGGCCGCAACGCCGCTCCGCCCTAGACGAGAACTTAGGTTCGCGTTTCGCTTTTGCGATTTTTGATTTACTTGCCACCGTCCTCTACCTGCTTTTGTGTTTGATGAATGAACTACTAATGTGGGAATGAACGTCAGTGAATCGTGTCGAACCGCGTTAGGCGGCGCCCGCCTGCGCGTCCGCTTCTTGGGTAAAGGGCATGCCAAACATCCGCAGCAATGACCGTCCTTCATCGTCACTGTTTGTCGAAGTAACGAACGTAATGTGCATACCTTGAGGTCGCATGAATTTGTCGGGATTGAGTTCGGGAAAGACCAATTGTTCGGTCAAACCCAGCGAGTAGTTTCCATGCCCGTCAAAACCCTTTGGATTGAGGCCACGAAAGTCACGCACACGTGGCAGTGCCAGCGAGATCAACCGATCCATGAACTCATACATGCGCTGGCGACGCAAGGTAACTTTGCAACCAACCGGCATACCTTCACGGAGCCGAAAGCCAGCAATAGCCTTTCGCGCTTTAGTAACGATCGGTCTTTGTCCGGTGAACTGCGACATGGCTGAAACCGCTTCTTCGATGTGTTTCTTTTCCGTAGTCGCCGAGCCGACACCCATATTGACGACGATCTTTTCCAATCGTGGCAGCGACAGACGATTGTCGCGACCCAACTCCTGGGCCAACTTGGATAGGATTTCCTGCTCGTATTTTTCTTTTAATCGCGCGGTCATGACTATTCGCTTCGTGAATACTATTTCTTTGCGTAGGCGGCCTTCGGCGGTGCTATCGTACCCAAACCGGCGCCGCATTTTTTGCAATAACGCTCTTTGCTGCCGTCCGCAGCGTAGCGAGCCCCAAGCCTCGTGGCCGCGGCACACTTTTCACAGACGATCAAGGCGTTGGACGCCTGAATCGGCATTTCTCGTGACAAACGACCACCTTGCGGATTTCGTTGGCTGCGTTGCACGTGCTTGTAAACACGATTCACGCTTTCCACGATGATCTTGCCTGTTTGGCGATTGACGGTGAGCACGCGGGCACGTACACCTCGATCGTCGCCAGCGATGACTTCGACCGTATCGTCGACTTTGATGTGCATTACACTACCTCGCTCGCCAAACTGACAATTTTCATGAAGCTTTGCTCACGCAGCTCACGAGCGACCGCACCAAAAATTCGCGTGCCACGGGGATTGCGTTCGGCATCAATGATCACTACGGCATTACTGTCGAACCGGATGTAACTACCATCTGGCCGTCGTGTTGGTTGTCTGCAACGAACGATCACCGCACGTACGATCGATTTTTTCTTGATCTCGCTACCGGGGATAACGCTCTTGACACTGCAAACGATAATATCGCCCAGGCCGGCAAACCGACGACGGGATCCGCCCAACACCTTGATGCACATGACTACCTTGGCACCCGTGTTGTCGGCGACGGCAAGTCGTGTTTCTTGCTGAATCATCTTGTTTACTCTCTCTGTCAGTCCGCACGCGCATGCGAACTCCGAATCCTATTCCGGCGAAACGCCGCTTTGTTGCGATGCCCGCAGGGCCGCCACGTCGACGGTTTGGCTTTTGGCGATAACACGCTGGAGGTTCCAGCGCTTCTTCTTTGACTGTGGACGTGACTCGACGATTTCAACCGTATCGCCCTCGGCGGACTCTTCCTTCTCGTCATGTACGTAACAAATCGTTTTCCGACGAATAAACTTCCCGTATTTAGGATGCTTGACCATCCGCGGGATTTCCACGCGACGAGTCTTCATCATCTTGTCGCTTGTGACAACACCAATGGCCACGGTTTTCGGCATGACTGAGTTTCCCTTTGCGCGTTTCCCTTTGCGTGCTTCCCTGTAGCTCAACAGCTACCAAGCTCGGCACTCTCAATGATTCTCTAACTGGTGGCGGCGGCACTTTTTGCGGCACTGGCCGCTTGCGCGGCGATGGCCTTTTCGTGTTGT
>CBDUAB010000012.1:0-13856 GCA_965365045.1 uncultured Planctomycetales bacterium | reverse complement strand
AACCGCATGCACGCATTGCTGCTTATGTCGAAGAGCTAAGTCTGGCGGATCCGCGGCTTGTTTACGTTGACCGCGCGAAATTCCTTGCTCCGGCAGATCCGTTGTTGTGGTACTTAGCCGGCACACTCGAGTTAGGTGATAATCGACCAGAGCAAGCCTGGAAAAGCTGGCGGCGCGCTTTGGACTTGTCCTCAGACTACTTGCAACGGATCATGAACCAGTCTATCGGTCATCTCACGCCAGCCGAAATCCTCAAATACGTGCTGCCTGACCGGCCCGAAATCCTGCTTGCGGCTGCCGAAGAGCTTTTTCCCACGGACCGTTTCACGACTCAGCGCCAGCCCTTTCTGGAAAAGTGTCTTTCACTTCTAAATGAATCACCCGTTGTCCTGTCCACGAATGAGCTTTTCATGAAGGCGCGAGCACATATGTTGATGGATCAGCCAAATGAGGCTATTGCAGCGTTTCGAGCCGGTCTATTACAGGCACCCGAAGAATACAGTAGGCGGTACGAGCTTGCTGAACTTCTTTATCAACAAGGAAACACCGTGGACGCCCACACGCAGCTCAAGATGATCCCGTCTCCGCATCGCAAAAATGCCCCGACACAGAAGTTGCTGAACCAGATCCGGCAAGACCGTGCAAAGGGACTTGGTCCGTCCGCGCTCACGGAGTAGGTTGTGTCGATGGTTTGCGTGTTTTTTGACTCCGGTGAATCTGCTGTGGTATGCTCGAAAAATGGAACTTCACTTGATTGAAAAAGACGATCGCCTTGGAATTGTTGTGATTGTCGCGTCGATGTGAACGTGGACCGCTACGCTCAGGATTGCTACGTCACAGACCTCTATCTGTCATGCTGCGACCAATCTCACTTCGTCACGGAGGCAAACCTTGACGAAATATCAAGCGATTATCTTCGATCTTGACGATACTCTTTATCCAGAGCTTTCATTTGTGGAAAGCGGATTTCACGCGGTTGCACGACACGCGGAAAAGCGCTGGAATGTTTTCGCAGACTCCTGTTTTCGGCAACTTTGTGACTTGCACCACAGCGGCGTTCGCGGCCACACGTTTGACAAATGGTTATTAATGCGGGAAATGCCCGTTGAACACTCGCCAGAATTGGTGGATGTCTACCGTAGTCATGTACCGCGGATCGATCTTTTCCCAGAAATGCGGGAGTTATTGTTGGAACTGAGCACGGATCACAAAATCGGTTTGATTAGCGACGGTCTGCTTGACGTGCAAAAGCATAAGTTCGGGGCGCTCAACGTGAAGACGTTGTTCTCTTCGGTTGTATTTTCGGATCGATGGGGACGCGAGTATTGGAAGCCCAACGCACGCCCTTATCTTTATGCTCTTCAAGGTCTTGATGTTGCCGCAGACAATGCCGTATATGTCGGCGACAATCCGGAAAAGGATTTTGTTACGGCACGCGAATTGGGAATGCAGACGGTCCAGTTCCGCCATGAAACAGGTACCTACAGGAACGTCTCACCGCCTACCATTGACCACCAACCGAATGTCATTGTGACGAAGATCGAAGATCTGCGGGGCACTTTGTTATCACAACCGTGACTCGAACACAGCCACTAATGGGGTGTTATGGAGTTAGTTGCGGGGCTTGTATCAATTACGTAAAGGAATCCGCTGGATATAGCACACGAGTTAGAATGAATTAACTCGACTTGTGACGCGATTCGAGCTGATATAGAGAGAATGTAGTGCAGGAAAGCGGGCAGGTGGATAGTTGTGCAGTTGTTTGGCGGTCAATGACAACAACGACGATATGAGCACCAAAGAGCAGGGCAACCGTGACCATGACTGAGGCTATGCGCTCCGAGGATTCTCCGCGAGTTACCGGTCGATCGACCATGTTTGCAAATGAGCGTAAATATTGCAGTTCTTGCTGGCGCGACGAAATGCATGTGCCGGCGCGGTCCAACGTGATTCTGCAAGCGGCAATGATACTGTTGACTCTGGGGATAGCTTACTTGCTGTGGCCTTTCCGCTGCACGTGCTGCGGCCATCTGCGGCCCAACCGGATCAGTTCGTATGCTCCATTCCTCAAGCGGAAACTACCGTAGTCGTTATCGACGATGCCTCTGCGACCAAAAAAAAGGTGCACGAGCAGGCGTGGAACAGGAGCAGGAGAGCAGGAATAATGCAGGGCCAGAACGAAAAGCACTACGCCAGAATGTCGCCGATGACGTTTCCATAGACGTCGGTCAAGCGAAAGTCGCGACCGGCGTAGCGATAGGTGAGCCTCTCGTGGTCGATTCCCAAGAGGTGTAGAATCGTGGCATGTAAATCATGCGTGTGAATACGATTCTCAATGGCCGCCCCATTAATGGGATCCGTGGCGCCGAAACGCATGCCGCCTTTTACTCCGCCACCGGCTAGCATCATGCTATAGCCGCGACTGTTGTGCCGTCGACCATCTTTGTTTTGGCCTTCCGGCGTGCGGCCGAACTCACCGCCCCACACAATCAGGGTCTCACTGAGCATACCGCGCTCTTTCAGATCCTTTAGCAGTGCGGCAATCGGCTGATCGACAGCACGGCAATTGGCAGCAATTCTTTGCGTAAGATTGTTGTGCTGATCCCAACCGCCGTGGTTGATTTCAATAAATCGTACGCCCGCCTCCGCGAGCCGTCTCGCCATCAGACACTGCTTTCCAAAGTTGCCCGTGCCTGACTGATCGATCCCGTATCGCTGGCGCGTCGCCAGCGATTCCGTCGCGATGTCGAGTACATCGGGAACTGCCGTCTGCATGCGGAACGCTAATTCATACGATTGAATCACGCCTTCGATTTCGCGATTTTCGGGCGTCCGATCGAGGAAATCTTGATTCATCGTTTGGATAAGGTCTAACTGGCGTCGCTGTTTTTCCGCTGACGACGTCGCCATCGTGATATTCTCCATCGATTTGTTGCCGCTGCCCAAGCGAGTTCCCTGGTAGCTTGCCGGCAGAAATGCCGAACCATAATTCTGCGCGCCACCCACGCGACCGGTCGGATTGATCGTGACAAAGCCGGGCAGATTCTCGTTTTCCGTTCCCAATCCATACACGACCCACGCCCCTAGCGAAGGGCGCACAAAGTTGATGCTTCCCGTGTGCAACATAACGGACGCTTGTGGATGAGCTGGCGAATCGGTGTACATCCCGTTGAGCAGACAGAGTTCGTCTGCCTGCTTTCCCAAATTCGGAAACAGTTCGGACAACATCAACCCACTTTCGCCGCACGGTTGGAAACCGTAGCGCGGTCCGAGTACTTTGGCTTTGCCCTTACCGGTTTCCTTGCCGTCCGAACGAACGAGCTCGGGAAGGTGCTCAAGCGTTTCGTATTGGCTCGGTCCACCTTGCATAAACATAAAGATCACGCGCTTTGCGCGCGGCGCAAAATGTGGAGATCGTTTCGCTAAAGGATTGTTGCGTGGTTGGGTTTCGCGCGCAGCAACGGCGGACGCAAGCCCAGCTAACGCCAAGGAGCCAAAGCCACAAGTAGAATCCTTGAGCATCTGCCGGCGCGACAATTGTTCGAAAGCTCGCTTCAACACGTTTTGGCTCCTAGCTAATTTCAGTTGACGTAACGGAACTCCGCGCAGGCAAACAAAGCCTGGTAGAGACTCGACCACGCGTCATGCTCCGCCGCGTTTGCGGCAGACACCTTATTCCGCAAAATGATCCCTTGGTGACGTTGGTCGAGGTACGCTATGGCTCGAGTGACTTCGGCCTCCGACGGCAGTCGTCCGAGCGTTTCGAGGTATACTGCCGTGACACGATCTTCGTCCGAAGTGTATTCTCCGGCGAGCAGGTTCGAAGCCGCGTCACGCGACTGCTTGATGACGAACTCGCTGTTCATCATGAACAGGGCTTGAGGCGCCACGGTCGTCACGTCGCGTCGACCCTTCGGTTCACTTGGTTCGGCGAAATCGAATGTCGCAAACATCGAGGGGATGAACCCGCGGGCAACCGGCAGATAAACGCTGCGACAGTTTTGCTGAAACGCCTTGTCGATGGTTCCAAAGTTCAATTCGCCGTTGGGTATCGTCATGATCGGCGACGCATCGGGGCGTGCCGTTTGCAGGTTGCCCGCGATCAATAGCAGGGCGTCGCGCAACGCTTCGACTTCAAGACGCCGCGGCGACATGCGCCACAACAATCGGTTTTCGGGGTCCAACTCGTAATCGGCGGCCGAGAAGTCACTGCTCAACTGATACGAGTGGCTTGACATGATGTAACGTATCAGCCGCTTGACCGACCAACCATCGCGCACAAAATGATTCGCAAGGTGCTCGAGCAGCTCCGGATGGGACGGCATCTCGCCCGATGTGCCAAAATTATCCACCGTGCGTACGAGTCCTTGGCCAAACAAATGGTGCCAAACTCGGTTTGCAAAAACACGCGCGGCCAAGGCGCCTGCTGGCGAATCAGCGTTGGTTAACCATTCCGCTAGTTCTAAACGCCCGCTGCCGGTGAATTCGATGGAATCGTTTTCCCGCTGGAGGACTTCTAAGAAGCCGCGAGGAACTTCAGCGCCCAGATTCGCCGTGTCACCGCGCACGTGGATGCGGCAATTACGCGGATTGTCTTCGTCGCAAACGGCCATGGCATAGTTTGCACCACGTGGCGGCTGATCCAGCTGTTTGAGGCGATTGGTTTTCTGTTTGATGGCCCTTCTTGCTTGATTGATCCGGCGCCGTGCCTCGGCCGGTGAAGCGACGGTATCGTCACTCTTGTCAGCTTGTTTCTTGCCGTTCTTTGCTCGTCGTTTGGCCAGCTTTTGCCATTGCTTCATGTCACGGCGCAGTTGCACAAGTTCTTCTTCTAGTCGCAATTTCTGGCGCGTTTGTCTTTTGCTCGCTTGTTCGACGAGCGAGTCGTCGCCGCTCAATTTGACGAGCAAATCGGTGGAGATATCTTTACCTTTATTCCTGCCTTGGTAGCCAGTGAGTAGTTTTGAGCTGCGAAAGATTCCGGCTAAAGCGTAATAGTCAGTCGTCGGAATGGGGTCGAATTTGTGGTCGTGGCAACGAGCGCACCCAGCCGTGGTCGCCAGGACACCCCGCATGACAACATTGATTTGTTCGTCTGCCACATCCATCCGGAACTTGGCTAAATTGCGTTCGTTGAGGTCGTGGCTGCCAAGTGTTAAAAACCCCGTGGCGACAATCGCTGCTTCACGATCCGCCATTTCGGAATACTCCATGAGATCACCAGCAATCTGCTCTCGCACGAACGCTTCATACGGTTTGTCTTCGTTCAACGCGTCGATGACCCAATTGCGATAGCGCCACGCATACGGCAGGGGATAATTACGCGTTCTGCCCATCGACTCAGCATAGCGGGCCACATCGAGCCAATGACGCCCCCATCGCTCGCCGTAGAATTTCGATTGGAGCAGTCGATCCACCACATGCTCGAATGCGCTCGAGTGTCTTGCGTTCTGAAATTCCGCAATCTTGGCAGGTGTCGGTGGTATACCAGCAAGATCGTAAGTTGACCGTCGAATCATCGTCGCGCGGGATGCATCCGCGGCAGGCGTGAGCCCCGCGGCTTCGAGTTTGACCAATACGAAATGATCCAACTCGGTCGTTGGCCAAGCGGAGTTCTCGACGCTTGGAATCGGCACTTCACGGAGCGGCTGATATGCCCAGAACCGCTTTCCTTCGTTCAGATCGATCTCGCCTGTGGTTGCGACTTCGGAACCGTCACGTGGGTCCGGGGCACCCATTTCGATCCAATGAACAAAGTCCCTGATCACGTTGTCAGGTAGTTTACCGGTGGGCGGCATCTCGAAATCCTCATACCGCAACGCGCTGACAATGAGACTTTCTTCGACTTCATTCGGAACAACCGCATGGCCACTTTCGCCACCAGCCCTCACGCCAGCGCGCGAATCGAGCAGCAGACCGCCCTTGAGACCCTTAGCGCTTGCCGAATGGCATTCGAAACAGTGCCGAGCTAATACCGGACGGATCTTGCTTTCAAAAAACTCAACACCCGTAGCAGCGGTGTCGTCGGCTATAACCGGCAACGACCCGACGACAACCAGGACAGAACAGCCAATCACCAACAGCGCAGGGTGGGTTCGCGAGGTTGCCATCGAGCTCGTATCCTCAGGTGGGTGATCTTTGTTTGCACATAGCCAAATTCGCTAGAGCTAGGATATGCACCAGTTCATCGTCATTTCGTTTGAAGTCTGGTGACTTGGCAACGAATTAGCCATGTGGCGAGTGTTTACGGAAGGCAAACGCTGTTACATTATAAAGCGTTTGCGGCGTCAAAGTCACACCAAACAGGCCGTTTCATGAAGGTCTCGGTTTGCCACCATAAATGGCGAAATCGGCACAGTCTGACTCGCTAGGGAGGAGCAATGCCGATTACGTATCCATTGTTGAGGGCGATGTTTACGTCCTGGTCTCCCGCGCGTCCGGCTAGTGCAATCCATCCGACCTCTCGTCGTTAAAACCCCGACGGGCGAACGATGTGTTGTCCAATTAGGATTTTTGGAGCGAAAAGATGGCGGATTTGCGTTTCATCATGATTGGCGGCTTCCTCGGCGCCGGCAAAACTACATCCATTGGTCGTCTGGCCACAGCCTATCAAGATCAAGGTCTTCGTGTTGGCATCGTGACCAACGATCAGGCCGCCGACTTGGTCGACACACAGACGCTACGTTCGCAGGGCTTCCGTGTCGGCGAAGTCGCCGGGGCCTGCTTTTGTTGCAATTTTGACGAACTGACCGATGTCATTTCACAGCTCGAAGCGGACCAAAGACCAGACATCGTTCTGGCCGAACCCGTCGGTAGTTGCACGGATTTGGTGGCCACCGTGGTGCAACCGCTTAAGCAACTTTACAAAGGCCGTTTCGACGTCGCACCGTACGGCGTGATCTTGAAACCGTCCCACGGCATGCGAATTCTCGGTGGTCGAGAATCTAGCGCGCGGCCGGCTCGTTCTGGATTCTCGCCGCAAGCCGCGTACATTTTTGAAAAGCAATTAGAAGAAGCCGACTTCGTGTTGATCAATCGCATCGATGAATTGCCGCCTGACCGCGTGAGCGAACTGGCGACACTGCTCACGAAGCACTATCCCGAGACGCCGATTCTGCGCGTTTCGGCACGCACAGGAGAGGGCTTTGACGAGCTACTGGAAACACTGGATCGGCAGGGATCCTATGGCAGTCGCATTCTGGAGCTGGATTACGATCGTTACGCGGCAGGCGAAGCCGAACTGGGCTGGTTAAACTGCTCGGCAAAGATGACAGCCGCTGCCGAATTCTCATTGGATGATCTCGTGTTGGAGATCACCAAACGAATTGGCGCGGCGATGATTCAGGACGCCAGCGAAATTGCCCACATCAAGACCATCGGCCAGACGAACACGGCGCACGCCGTAGCGAACATGATTAGCAATGCAACACCTGCGGAGCTGTCAATTCCCGCGAATCACCGGACTGCCACGGCGGAAATCGTCGTCAACGCGCGCGTCGCGGCGGACCCAGAAGCGATTGAACAGCACGTTCGTGCCGCAATCAAATCCGCTTGCGCAGCTGTTGGTGGAAATGCCTCATGCGGTCGCGTGCAAAGTTTCCGCCCAGGTCGTCCCGTGCCCACGCACCGGTTCGAGAAGACTTGACTACACCGGGAATGCCGTCAAGGATTTTGGAGCAAAGAATAGGGTGGCTGACGGCCGAGCCTCAGCGAGCCCCCAGCTGTTTGCGGATGACCAAGTCGTTGGAGAATCAACGGGGAACGGAACGGTTTTCGACGAATCGGCCAATTCGTCCGACATTCCGTGCGTCCGAGGTTGGCTATACTCAGATTCTCTCGTTCGGGTCCTTACACGCACTTTGGCAATCGTCATTCCTTAAACATTAGCGGGACGGTGGACGTGGCTAATCCATTCCTTTGGCAACAACGGCACCAGCCGTCGAAATTGATCATACAGGACTGTATGATGCGGAACGGTATCATACAATAGTGCATTATGAATCCCTTTCGGTATGGAGAAGTCGTCACCAAATCAGATTTCTGTGCACGGCCGGAGTTAATCAAGCGGCTGCGGTCCCACTTGGAAGCCGGGCATAATTCCGTCATTCTCGGCGAGCGGCGGACGGGTAAGACGTCGCTGATCTTTGAATCAGTGCGCCGGCTGCGTGGACTACGGCTGCTCTATGCACAATTCTGGGCCGTCAAGAGCGTGGAAGATGTTGCCGTCCGTCTGCTGCGGGGAATCACGTCGATGCGAGCGCGGAAATCTTGGCTGGAGAAGATCGGACGCACTCCCTCTCATCTTCGGCCAACGATCGAATTCGACCCCGCGTCGGGGCAGCCCAGTGTGACGCTCGCTCCCGGAACGAAGCTCACTCCTTCTGGACTTGATGCCGTTTTCGATCTGATCGAAGAGATCAGCAACAACCAACGCATGGCCGTGGCCCTCGACGCGTTTCAGGACATCCGCGACGTGCCGGACGCGACAGCCGTGATAGGAGCAATGCGGGCGCGCATCCAACGACATAGCCGTGTGCCCTATGTCTTTGCAGGTAGCATTCGCCACGACATGGAAAAGATCTTCCGTGATCCATCGAGTCCCTTTTTTAAGTCACTCCGTAACATTGACGTCGGTCCGATAGAGCGCGAGACCTTCCAAGCTTATCTGGACAAAAAATTCCGAAGTGGCAAGAGACACGTGTCCAACGAAGCTTACGACCAAATCTCTTTACTCAGCGAAGAAAACCCCAGCGACGTGCAACAACTGTGTGCCTCGATCTGGGACACCACTGAAACGGGAAGCGAGGTGGAAAGCGACCAGGTGCACACCGCTCTTGGCCACATCTTCGCAACCGAACGCAAAGGTTACGAAGTTGTGGTGAAGCGGTTAACAAGCAACCAGCAGAAGGTGTTGCGAACGCTGGCGAGTGTCGGCGGTGCGCGACCGCAATCCAAAGATTTTCTCACGGCCTCAGGAATCTCGCTTCCTGCTTCGGTAAAGCGGGCCCTGAATCGGCTGGTAGCCTTGGAGATCGTTTACGGGCCCGAGAATGCCTACAAATTCTTCGATCCCTTTCTGAAGCAATGGATTGCTCGTGAGTTTTGATCTTCGTAATGCGTACATGATAGAAAGTCGCTGCCTACTTAGCGGTTCGAGCCCTCTCTGTTGACGAAACCAAACATAGTTGAGATCGGACGTTGGGATGACGCGGCAAAACGCCAAAAACCAATAGAGCAACACCGACCAGAGCGATGCCACTCGGTTGGGGCACTGCCAACAGTTGGACCTGGCCGGTCATGTACAGCTGGCTGAGGTCCCACACATGTTCTGGCACCGTGGCAATCTGGTCGAACTGCTGCTCCGGCGAAAGCTGTCCGTTCCAGTCAAACAATTGGAAAGCCACGCCGACCAGGTCGCGCGGGCTCATCAGGGAACAGCCCACCTGGCGACCATAGGGTCACGAAGATGAGGTTGTCGACGGCGTCCAATTGCATGAGCACGTCTTCCTCCATGGGGTCGAAGTCGGTGAAACGCTCGGCAATTACCTGGGGGGGATTACCAGATATCCCAATCTCGAGTTTTCCGCTTGGCTGAAGAAGTGTGAAGTATCCGTGGTCTGGATCGGACGGGTCGTATCTCACCTCTCCACCAATCGAGAGCCCTTTGCTCAAAGAGATCTGAGTCCGAAGTGAGGTGTCGAAAAGGCCGACACCGTCGACCACAGCCTGTGTTTGCAAGCTGTCCTCATTCGTAAGACGTAAGGCGCCATCGTCGATGGATAGCTCAGTACCATGACGTGGCCTCCATCGGACCGGTTCTCGTTCGGGAACGGTCAAGGCTTACGTCAAGTTTCCGCGTCCCGTAATAACGCCGTACATGATCGGCAAGGCTATGTACTAGGATTTGTCTTAGCCAGGCGAGCAACTCGCGCTCGGTTGTACCGCGAAACGTGTGAAAATTTTGGTGAGCGTTCAAGAAGGACTCTTGTACCAAATCGGACGGATCGACCTTGGCCTGCACGCGCTTGTCCAACTGCAGTCGAGCCATGAGTTTCAAATAGTTGCGGGATATTTCCAACAAACAGCCAAAGGCTGATGTGTCACCACGACGGGCACGCGTAATGAGATCCTCTGGATTGGCCGATTCAGAAGTGTTCATTCGCCTCCCCTACTGAACTAGACGAATGTGCCGCCGGAAAACCGCCGCGCAAAATTCGGTTTTTTGATGGCGAATTGAACGAGCGTGCACAATTCCCCTATAGCGATTAGAGCTGACCGCAAGTTGGGGAGCAAACTCTTGATTGTCCCGTAACTACTGCGGAATGACAGACTTAGGCGAAGAAAAGGGTCTGTTTTGTCCCACCGCCGGCCACCGTTGCTACGGGCGTTCTCGCCGCTAATCGTCTACAAGGCGGTACGACGTCCCGAATGTGCTGTTAGATTCCGAAAAAGTCACCAAAAGTAGGTCCCGCTTGCCGAGCGGGACCTGTGCGTTGTCGTGTTATCCATCGGTCGACGTCCCTTCCGGCAGAAGGGGCCTACTTATACGCCCTTGAAGAACTAATCCCCGCACAAAGTCATTGATTTGACACTGATCTGTCTACAGCGCCGCACGACGTCCTGGATGTCGCTGTTCGATGCCGCAGGCGCCAGCGGTGGGCAGCATTTTGTGCGGGCTGAGAAGGTTTCGTGGATTGAAAGCTATTCGCAGACGGCGCATCGTTGCTAAATCGTTCTCGTTGAACATCCGCCGCATAAAGTTCACCTTTTCGACGCCGATACCATGCTCGCCGGTGACACTGCCGCCGCAGCTTAAGCACTCTTCGAGAATCTCGTCGCTGGCGGCCAGTACGCGTTTCATCTGAGCCGCGTCGCGTTCGTCAAAGAGCACGATTGGATGTAAGTTGCCGTCGCCAGCGTGAAAGACATTTACGATGCGTACATCGTGTTTCGCGCCGATTTCAGTGATCCGCTGCATCATGTGCGGTAGTTTGCTGCGTGGCACGACGCCGTCTTGCGTGCAGTAGCTGGGGCTCAGGCGGCCGATGGCGCCAAATGCTTGCTTGCGACACTTCCACAATTTCTGGCGCTCGACACTGTCGCATGCCTCACGCACTTCACGGGCACCATGCTGTTCGCACAGTACGACAATCTGATCACGCTGCTCGTCGAGCCCGGCTTCGATGCCGTCGACTTCCATCAGCAGGATTGCACCGGCGTCGAGGGGAAAACCGAATTTAAACGCTTCCTCCAAGGCGACCACGATCCCGCCGTCCATCATCTCGAGTGCGGCCGGCACAATACCGGCAGCGATAATGGCGCTAATCGCGTTGGTGGCGTCGCCGACGGACTCAAAGATACCCAACATCGTGCGGTAGCCTTGTGGGTTATGCGTGATCCGGACCCAGACCCGTGTGGCAATCGCCAGGGTACCCTCGCTACCGACAATCGTACCGACCAAGTCCAATCCCGGCGCATCGGGCGCCGGACCACCAACCTGCACGATGCGGCCGTCGGCGAGCACAAGTTCGAGGCCCAGGACGTGATTGACGGTCACTCCGTACTTGAGCGTGTGCGGACCGCCGGAGTTGGTGGCTACGTTGCCGCCGATCGTGCAAGCACCTTGGCTGGACGGGTCGGGGGCGTAGTGATAACCGGTCCCTCGAAGGGCTTGGGTGAGCGCAACGTTTACGACGCCCGGTTGAACTACCGCGTAACGATCGCGGACGTTGATTTCGAGAATCTGCTTCATCCGCGTCAGTACGATCATCACACCGCCGCCCACCGGCAAACAGCCACCTGCCAGACTGGTGCCGGCGCCGCGGGGAAGAAACGGAATGCCGGCTGCGTCGCAGATGCGCACGATCGCGGCGACTTCCTCGGTTGATTCCGGAAATACCACCACATCGGGGCTGTTCTTTTCGATAACGAAACCGTCGCATTCGTAGACCATCAGCTCCGCCGCCGCGGTCAAGACTCGATCGCGTCCCAGTAGCCGGCGCAGTGGATCGACCAGGGGAATGATGGCGGGTGCGGGCATGTTGGCCTCATGCGGAGTGCGCGTGGGTAATCACGAGGGAAATGACTAATGTCTAAGGACTAATGAAATCCGAATCCCTAATGACGAATGAATATCGGTGTTTTCCGGAGAGAAACGCGAGAATTCCAGGCCTATATCGCTCGAATCCTTTCGTTTTCGCGTTTTCACTCGCACTTTGGTATTCGTCATTGGTCATTAGTCATTCCTTAGACATTAGGCCTTAGACATTTACAACAAGCGTCCTAGAATCGTGAACCGTCATTCACAACCCGCGCCCATCATCACGCGAATCGAGAATGCGACGCACTAGCTGTTCCGGCACGTCGTCACTGCTTGCTTCTTCCGTGGAGTGGCATGCGGCCCACCCCAAGCGAATCGTATCTCGGTAGGTTGCGGCGTACTCTTCACAGCATGTGCAACACTGCTGATGCAGTTCGAAATTCGAGAGCTGGTCGCCGGCCAGTTTGCCGTCACAATAATCCACAAGCAAATCGATAAACTCACGACATTTCATGATTTCAATTCCGTCATGTGCTCATTTAGCAGCGATTTTAGCGCCTGTCGGGCGCGATGTAATCGAGTCCGCACCGCGCTGGGTGTGATATCGAGAGCTCCGGCGGTTTCCTCGGTATTGAGCTGTTCGATGTCGCGTAGTAATAATACGGAGCGATACGTTGCGGGCAATGCCGCGATGCTGTCGCGGACAAGTTGGCGCGTTTCGCGCTTCTCCACCGCCTTATCGTATGTCAGACGCCAAGACTGTACATGGTCTGACATGTTTCCGCTTTCACCGTACGTGGGCAACAGTTCCTCGATCGAGCGTTCTTTGCGGCGACGACGCGAACGAAGTTTCATTAGCGCCGCGTTGACGACAATGCGATGCAACCAGCTGCCAAGTTGTGCTTTGCCCGCGAACGTGTCGATGTTGTGAAACGCGGAAAGAAATGCGTCCTGAACGGCGTCCTGCGCGTCCTGTTCTCGCTGTAAAAGACGGCGAGCCGTGGCCAGCATACGTGGACCGAAACAACGTACTACGGCTTCGCACGAACGCTGATCACCGGCACGCATTCCTCTGACCAACTCGGCGTCGCTGATCTCGGCATTGCTTGGCGCATCCGTGGCGTTGTCGCGACGCACTTCAGCAAGCACATCGTCGACACGCGAGATATCGGTGTTGCTGTCATCCATTGAGTGCATGTCGGCAGGCTACCAAAAGCAATCGGCGGCATCCAGACCCGCGCCATAGGTTTACCACTTTATAGAGTAACCGAAATGCCCTTCGGTAAGGAGAGAAGAACGAAAGATGGCGTTTAAGGAACGATCTACCGACGCCGGGAGCATGCCTGCCGTCACGCTGTCAAAGTTCACGGAACTTCTCCAGCGTGACGACTAGATGTTTCTCATGGACGCAAACGGGTGAGTCTGCGCGATTAAAAAGGTCTCTCCATGGAAACGTTCGGCAAAACCCCATCCCTCTTCACGGAATACGTTCTGGTTATGCCAATTTGGCAAAGATCAGTATGTGAACACGATATCGCACGCCCCGGTACCGACACTATAGTTGACCGCGGGCGACCAGTCGTAGCGCCCCTCTGGGCGAACAACGACGTTTGTACCAAGGTGAAAATTGGCTCCCACGGTTGTTTCGTAATATGAGTGACTACCGCCTACGGGTAAAACGGCGCCGAATGGAGCGTATGCCGTCACGTTGTCGCCTTTCCACCATTCGAATCGCGATCCAAGCGAAACGCAATCGTTTAATCGGTAAGTCAAGTGTTGATTGACACCTACATTGTCTTCACCATGGATGCGTAGC
>CBDUAB010000011.1:0-14007 GCA_965365045.1 uncultured Planctomycetales bacterium | reverse complement strand
GGCAGAGTCTGCGTTTGCTCGTTCCGGCCTACAAATGTGTGAGAAATGCGGGTTAAAACACCATCCAGAAAACGACTATTTTTGTTTGACGCTAAAAGAAGGCCCTACGTATACTGGATGGTTAGAGTCATTCGACTATCTCCAGTAAGGCAAAGAACTTCCGGGCATGTGCGCAGCTCCAAAGACCGATTTGGGTTCGTGGCGTTCGACGCGTCGAGGTTGGCGGAATGTCCGTAGGGATTAGTTAACCTGCACTGGATGGAGATTCAACATACTGGGTGACGTTGTTTGCGGTGGCGAACTGTCGAGGGAACAGAAAAAATGACACTAGTCGGCAAAATCATGATCGTGCTGATCCTCGTGATGAGCATTCTTTTTATGGGCTTTGCTCTGGCGGTTTATTCCACGCACCAAAACTGGCGGGAACTTGTGGAAGGGCCGTCGGGTCTCAAGGTCCAAAATCGGCGATTGAGCTCGGAAAAAGAACAGCTCGAAAACGAAATCACTGAGACCAAGAACAAGCTTGCCTTTGAGCGCGCAGCGCGGCGTGAGGTTGTGGCCAACCTCGAGACCCGTGCAAATCAAAAGAATCAGCAATTACTTGCGCGTGATCAGCAGTACGGTCTTCTGCAGGCACAACACCGCGAAGCGTTGGAAACGTTGTCCGTGTACCAGACGAACGTGGAAAGACTCAAGAGCGAAGTCGAAACGTTGCGTGATGTCAATCGTACGGCGAGACAAGAACGTAACGAATCGTTCATGAGGGCCAAGCAGCTTACGGACGAAATCAATCAAGGCGAAGGCAATTTGAGGCGGCTTAAACGCCGCTACGAAGAATTACTAACGACCGTTGGGCGGCAGAGTCTTGTGCTCGATCGGCACGATCTGACCGAATTCACGCCAGTGGACGACATCGCGCCACAGGTCAATGGTCAGGTTACCGCCCTTCGTGACGGCCTCATCGAAGTTTCGATTGGCTCCGATGAAGGCTTGCAAAAAGGCCACACGCTCAAGATCTTCCGAATTAACGGTTCCGTCGGATCTTACCTGGGGAGTATCGAAATCATCGATACGGGCACGGACCGCGCCGTGGGCCGAGTTGTACCAGGCACCCGCGAGGGAAACATCAGGAAGGGCGACCGTGTTGCGACGAAAATCCTCTAAGGCGAAGAAGAAGTCGCCTAAGCCGAAGAAAGACAAGAAGAAGAAGGCTGCGCCTTCCAAGCGCGAAGGTGTCGTGGTCAAAAAGGCGGAGACCGACATCTACACTGTCATGCTCCTCATTTCCATGGCCGCGATTCTGGTGGCCTGCATGATGCTCTGGTTGGAACTCAAGACGTTCGGTGATTATCCGTGGTGGAAGCCGTAACTGACGTCGCCAGACCTCGGACGAGAAGGCGGCGATCTTTCCACGTGTAGCTTGTAGGCCGGAACGAGCGGCGCGATAGGTGTTCTTCTTGATGGACTGTTACCACGCCGCGCTGTTCCGGCGGGAATCGCCAACAGACAGCTATCTCGCGATTCATGCCGGAACAGCGCGGCGTGGTAGGCGACAACCAACACTACGGCACTCGCGCCGCTTGTGCCGGCCTACATAAAAAGAAAGGGCCGATTTCGTCGAGAAACCGGCCCTCTATAAACGTCTTACCACGAAAGGCGAAAACGAATCACGGACACGCTATCTCGTCCGGCGTCGTAACGCACCCAGCCCCAATAATGCCGCCCAAATGCCCATGGCCAAAGCGGAGGGCTCAGGAACGCCTTCGACATGTACGTTGTCGATTGCCCACCACCAGTCGTTGCCCGCGTCAAACAGTCCAAACGTGAGCACCATTTCGCTGGCCCCAGCCGGATTGTTAAGGCCAAGTGTGACGTGCTCGTTTGGCGCGTCAGGATGAAAGTTACCGCTGGCGCCGTCGGACTCCCACCGCAAGACCTCGACTGCCGCTCCACCATCGTAGGAAACAGTGATGTTCCCGGTCTGATGGTAATTGCTGTCGAATTCCGGGCGCCAACTCGAATCGAAATCAAGTGTCACGGAATTCGCGTCAATGCCAGCCAGTGAGATCGCCGACGTGCTCATAAACGTGTCGTACCATGGTCCGTCGGGTGGGCCACCGGGGTGCTGTGCATCGTCCCATTCGTCCGCATCGGCCACCATGACGGCCCCGCTCGCGTTGACAAACTCCGAGCGTCTTTGGTCTCCAGCCGTTGTCACCCACCAGTCTCGATCCGCGAAATTCCAGCCGGACCACTCAAAAACACCGTTGTTGTCGGAAGGCTCCGTGTGCCCTGGTACTCCCGTATCGTCGTCAGACCAACCTGCCGGCGGGACATCCGTCCATACATCGGCTGCCGGCGTTCCACCGGGATCACCAACAGGACCCGCAACACCTTCGTCAACACTGTCCGTAAGTGTCAGTCCGTCAAAGTCTTCCCACAAAAGGTCAATTTGGGCGGACACTTTGCCGCTCACAAGACACGCGCAAAGTAACGTCATACCGAACAGTATCGATCGAAACATCTCAAAGTCCTCGCAGGATCAACAATTTGCGCAAGTCGCAATAAAAAAGGAACCATATCTGCTCGCATGCGATACTACGCAGGCGAAAAGATATCGTCCCTTTGGTGGTTACTGCAGTGGCTTTCTCTTTATTAGGGCTCCCAACTGGAAGCCGAAATGTGTCTATCTCGTTAGGCGAGACTCCTCAGCAATCCGCTGACTTTCTAAGTTAAAGTGCTTATCGAATACTAACTATCAACTCTGCGGAACGGACATGCAATCCTTAAAATAGCAAAAACTGGAAAGAATTCAGAAGCGAACTAGGCGGTTTCGACGACTTGCTCGACTACATCCGCTTCCGCAGCCAAAATCGGTGCCAACAATTGGTCGATCTCCGTTCGCTCGTCATCAGTTAGCCGTCGATACGGAGGTCGGGGCTGTCCAAAATCCAAACCAGAGTGCGTGATAGCGTATTTGAGAAACGAAACGTTGTAGGAGTTTTCGTCACGAGCACGATAGTGTTCGATTGGCAAGATAATCCGTTGGATCCGCATCGCCTCGGACCAATCTCCACGTGTCAGCGCCGCGTGCATCGCCAATGTGAGTTTTGGGCAGATGTTGCCCGCGCCACTCGTGTACCCAACGGCTCCCCCTAGAAAGAAGTACGGCGCGTAGCGCTCGGCGCTACCGCAATACCAGTCTATGCGTCCCTTGTCAGCAGCAACAACACGTTGAAAATTGGAATTGTCGTTGACGGAATACTTGACGCCGACCAAGTGTGGGTGATCGGCCAAGTCCAACAGAAGTTCATCTGTCGGAATGGGTGCTTTCTTGTAGATGATGGTCGGACATTCCAATCTGTCCATCAACTCAACGTAGTAGTCGCGCGCGCCGGCGTCGGACAAATACGGATTCACCAAAGGCATAACGAGCACGGCATCGGCACCAGCCGCGAGCGATTGTTTTCCAATTTTTTCCGCATGCTGTAGTTGCAGTCCAACCGGCGCGACAACGGTAGCTTCTGGGCCGACAACTGAATGGACCATCGCGATCGCCGCGGTGATTTCATCAGCCGAAAGCGTATGAAATTCGGAACTACCGGCGCACGGGATAAAGACGCGTACACCCGCGGAGAACAGGCGCTGAATCAGCACGCGCATAGGCTCCAGCGCGAGCTTCCCTTGTTCATCAAACGCCGTTAAAGGCACGAATTGGACAGCTCGCAACTGATTACGTAACGCCCCGACGTTCATGTGATCCTCGCTCGTCGCACCTAGTATGCCACTAAAACAACGAGATTATTCTAAATGCGATTGGCCATCGACGATAGAGCCAGATGACAACGCAATTCTCCCTCAGTAAGGTGTTACAAACTGCTTGTTTTCGAGGACTTCGGATGCTTGTGTAAATACGACTGCCCGTTGTGAATCGACAAGAGATCTGATACATTATTGGCTGTGATTTAGGCGTTTGGCAGGCGCTCAATTTGACGGCCTTTTTCACTCTCCGTCAGTCGCCTGCCTTAGAACTTTCTGATCGCCATTGTAAACGGAAAGGACTCGAATTTGTCCACGGATTCTACGCCTCCAGATGGTCCAGAGGAAACGAATAATGGCAACGGCGACGACGGTCGTCTGCTGTTTATGCCGATCGAAGAAGAGCTCAAGGAGAGCTACCTTACGTACGCGATGAGCGTGATCGTCAGTCGTGCGCTTCCCGACGTACGCGACGGCCTTAAGCCTTCGCAGCGTCGCATTTTGGTCGCCATGAACGACCTGAATCTTACGCCCGGTTCGTCCACCACGAAGTGCGCCGGTATCGTCGGCGAAACGATGAAGCGATATCACCCGCACGGTGACAGTGCTATCTATCCCACGCTTGTGCGAATGGCTCAGGAGTGGAATACGCGGCATATGTTGATTCACAAGCAGGGGAATTTCGGCTCGATCGCCGGGTTACCGCCTGCTGCCATGCGTTACACCGAGGCCCGCATATCCGCCGTGGCGGCCATGATGCTGGACGATATGAAGCTCGACACGGTCGACTACATACCAACGTATGACGAAAAAGGCACCGAGCCGGTCGTGTTGCCCAGCAAGTTTCCCAACCTGCTGGTCAATGGGTCCAATGGAATCGCGGTCGGCATGGCGACGTCGATTCCGCCGCACAACTTGGGCGAGGTCTGCGACGCGGTGGTCCGCGTGATCGAAGAACCTGATGTGTCGATCGATGAGTTGCTCGAGATTGTCCAGGGACCGGATTTTCCCACCGGCGGAATTATCTGTGGCCGATCGGGTATTCGCCGCGGGTACCACACCGGTCGCAGTACGGTTGTGGTACGGGGGCGGACGACGATCGAAGAGTATAAGAAGAATCGTTATCGCATCGTCGTTAGTGAGATTCCGTATCAAACACAGCGCGATCGCGTCGTGGAAAAGATCGCGGCGCTGGTCACTGACGGACGCATTCCAGGAATCAGCGGCATTCGCGACGAAAGCGATTTGAAAGAGCCCGTGCGGTTGATTGTTGAACTCAAACGAGATGCGGATCCGGACGTTGTGTTGAACCAACTCTATCAATTCTCGCCACTGCAGGATACGTTTTCCGTCAATCTGTTGGCTTTGGTCGATGGCAAGCCCCGGGTGATGTCGCTCAAGGCGATGCTTGACGAGTTCGTTCGCCATCGGGCAGTCGTCATACGCCGACGCACGCAGTTCAAACTGGCACGGGCGCGGAAGCGAAAGCACGTAGTCGAAGGTCTGCTGCTCGCGCTGGCCAACATTGACGAGATCATCAGGATCATTCGCGCTTCGGCGACTCAGGCGGAAGCTAAACAATCATTGAGGGGTGTCGAGTGTCCCGCGGCGATGATGCAGCGTGCCTTGGGCGAAGAAGGCTTTCGCGTCTTTCAAGAAGAACGCGGTGAATCCGGTGTGTACACGCTCACGGCAGTTCAAGCCGACGCGATCTTGAGCATGACACTTGGTCGATTGGTCAACCTGGAGCAAGAGAAGCTCGGTAACGAGCATCGTGAATTGCTCGACGAGATCAACGAGTACGTGCGAATCCTGTCGGATCATCAGAATATATTGGACATCATCAAGGACGAAACAGCCGATCTCAAAAAGAAATTTGCCGACAAGCGGCGCACCGAAATTACCGGTGAAGAGTTGGGCGACATCGATCTCGAGGATCTCATCGAAGAAGAAACGATGGTCGTCTCGATCAGCCACAGCGGCTATATCAAACGGACGCCCGCCAAAGTGTACCGAGCACAGCGGCGTGGTGGTAAAGGTCTTAAGGGCGCCAAAACCGAAGACGAAGATCCCATCGAACACCTTTTTGTGGCCAGCACGCACGCCTATTTGTTGTTCTTTACGAACAAAGGCAAAGTCTATTGGCAAAAAGTTTATGGCCTTCCGCAACTAAGCCGTGAAAGCCGCGGCCGCGCCATCGTCAATCTGTTGAATTTGAGCGAAGGCGAAAAGATTGCCGACTGCCGCGCCGTCCGCGATTTTAACCTGCCCGGTCACTTCCTCGTCATGGCGACTAAGAAAGGTCTCGTGAAAAAGACCGCCCTCGAAAGGTACAGCCGGCCCAATAGGGGAGGTATCATCGCGATCAAACTGCGAGACGATGACGAGCTCGTCGATGTTGTTGTGACCAAGCCGGGGGACGAAGTCATCTTGTCCACCAGCAACGGTCTGGCTATTCGCTTCCGTGAATCTGATGCTCGTCCAACGGGCCGGAACACGAGTGGTGTCAAAGGTATCTCGCTCAGGGCAGGTGATGAGCTGGTGGGTATGGTTGTGGCCGATCCAGAGGCGACGTTGCTGACGGTCTGCGAAAATGGCTATGGCAAGCGAACGCGTTTTGGCGCCAACGCCGTCGAAGATGACGCTGACGACGTCGAAGTCGAGGATGCTGTCTCGACCGCCCGATATCGAACCCAAAAACGTGGTGGCAAAGGAGTTCGTGATATCAAGGCGACCGAGCGGAATGGCAAGGTCACGGGTGTCGTTCGTGTTGATGACACGGATGAAGTCCTGATGATGACTTCACGTGGCAAGCTCCAGCGAATTCGTGCTAGCGACATTTCCGTTATCGGTCGCAATACGCAGGGCGTTCGCATCATGACCTTGGGAACGGACGATACATTGGCGGCGGTCGTGCGCGTCCCCAAAGATGAAACCGAAGACGAGACGGCGATTGTTGACGATCCTGCTACGACAACACCTGCTGGCGAGACCCCGACGGTCGAAACCGTCGCACCGCCCCCATCGGAGGATGTGTCTGACGCTGGCGACGGTCCAGACACCGATCCCGATGCCAACGCCGATCCCGCTGGCGACGACAGCCCCGCTGGCGACGACAGCCCCGCTGGCGACGACAGCCCCGCTGGCGACGACAGTCCCGCTGGCGACGACAGTCCCGCTGGCGACGACGACTCGCAGTAGAAATGTCTTTTGCCCAGCTTCGTCGGACAGGTTTGTAACCTGTCGGGACAGGATGAGATTCTGTCCTATCATTGCCCGTCAAACCAAGTTGGACGAAGTAATAGCATGCCTAAACGAGCTCTCATCACTGGCGTCACGGGACAAGACGGCGCCTACTTATCGAGCTTGCTCTTGGACAAGGGCTACGAAGTCCATGGACTTGTCCGCAATACACAGGCGGTACTACCAGAGCGATTGTCTCTGGTGGCTGATCGGTTGTGCATGCACGAAGGCGACGTGGTCGATGATGCCTCACTGTACCGAGTGCTGCGCGACATCCGTCCGCATGAGGTTTATAACCTGGCGGCACGTTCATTCATTCCCGCAAGTTTCACACAACCATTGTTGACGGCCGACACGAATGCATTGGGGGTCACCCGACTGCTCGAAGCCATTCGGCTGATTGACTCCGACATACGGTTCTTCCAAGCTAGCTCGAGTGAAGTGTTTGGCTCGGTGACCGAGTCACCACAGAACGAGCAAACGCCGTTTTGTCCTCGAAATCCGTATGGCGTGGCCAAGCTCTATGGTCATTGGATGACGGTCAATTACCGCACCGCGTACGGTTTGTTTGCTTGCAGTGGTATCCTTTTCAACCATGAATCGCCGCTGCGTGACGAGCAATTCGTAACACGTCGAATTTCCCGTGGCGTGGCCCGAATTGCTCACGGCTTGGACGAGCGGTTGACGTTGGGCAGTCTCGATGCGCGTCGCGACTGGGGATTCTCGGGTGATTATGTCGAAGCGATGTGGCTGTCGCTGCAACACGACGTGCCAGACGACTACGTGATTGCCAGTGGCGTGCAGCACTCAGTCCGCGAGTTCGCGGAAATTGCGTTCGACCGTGTGGGACTCGATTGGCGCCAGCATGTCGAAACCGACACCTCGCGTATTCGCCCAACCGATGTTAATACACTCCGCGGCGATTCGTCAAAAGCGAGAAAGGTGCTCAATTGGCGACCCAAGGTAAGCTTTGAGCAGCTTGTCGCATTGATGGTGGATCATGACATGGACGTTGTCGCTCGCGGGCTGGATGCACGTGATGCGAATCTCGCGCCTGGCTAGCATGCATTTCACGCAGTTAGCTGAATCCGTCGAATGGACTAAAGACGGCTCACTTGAATCGCCGAGCGTAGTGTTTAGTCGTATCAGGCAAACTGTGACGAAGCCGTTGACTTTGCGGCCTGGATGAACGGTCGCGTTTGGCGTCTAGGCAGGCTGTGGTGTTTGCCAACCGTGTGTTGAGGAGAAAGTAGTGGTAACGTACCTAACAGGTCCTGTACTTTCGTTGATTCTCATCGTGTTGGCGGGAATCGCATTGCGTTACGCACTTTGGTACCGCGCCGGAGAAGCGTCAAAAGACAGTGAAGAACTCACCGGTCTACGCGGCGAAACGGCGAGCCTCAAACAACAGGTGTCACAGCTGTGCGACCAAAAGGAAAACCTGAGTCATGCACTTGCCGACCACGAAAATGGTCACACCCGCCTGCGTGATGAATATGACCAGTTGCGACGCGAGTACGATGTGCTCAAGGATGCGAGCCGTCAGATCGAACTCGAGTCCCAGGCCAAACACGAGGAAAGTCATCGGCGATTGCAGGATGAATGTGATCAGTTGCGGCAAGAATATGATGCTCTCAACGCGAGCCGTCAGGTCGAATTCGAGTCTCAGTCCAACCACGAGGAGAGCTACCTGCGGTTGCGGGATGAATGTGATCAGTTGCGGCAAGAATATGATGCTCTCAACGCGAGCCGTCAGGTCGAATTCGAGTCTCAGGCCAACCACGAGGAGAGCTACCTGCGGTTGCGGGACGAATATGATCAGTTGCGGCAGGAATACGATACGCTCGACGCGAGCCGTCAGCTCGAACTCGAGTCCCAGTCCAATGACGAGGAGAGCTACCTGAGTTTGCGGCACGAATATGGCCAGTTGCGACGGGAATACGATGCTCTCAACGTGAGCCGTCAGCTCGAACTCGAGTCCCAGTCCAACCACGAGGAGAGCTACCTACGGTTGCGGGACGAACATGACCAGTTGCGGAGCGAAAACGATGCGATCAAGGGCGTGAACCGTCAACTCGAACTCGAATCTCAGACCAAGCACGAGGAAGGTTACCTGCGGTTGCGGGACGATTATGACCAGTTGCGGCGCGAATACGATGCGCTTTGTGACGCGAGCCATCAGCTTGAAATACAGTCCGGTCATCAACGCAAGTCCGTTGAACACATCGAAGAGACACTTCAGGGTCTGCGTGATGACTTGGCGGACACTAGCCAGCGCTCGGATGCCCTGCAAACCGAACTGGATGAAGCCAATGCCACGATCAGCCAGATGCGCGACGAAGTTGATTCGGCGGAAGAATGGCGTCTGCAATTGGATGCTTCGCAGGACAACTGTCGGGAGCTTCAGCAAGCGTTAGATCAGTCACACGAGTCAATCGCTCGTCTGGAAGTTGACGGGCGGTTTGCCAACGCACTGCGCGAACAGCAGGCTTCCTTGCAGCAAGCGCTCAAGGATAGTAGCGAGTGCGTCCAGGGCTTGACCGGTGAGCGCGATGGTTTGGCTGCTCGCCTCGAAGCGGCACACAACGATGCCACGCAATTGCGCGATGAAATAACGATGCATGAGGATCGCACTGAGCAACTTGGCGAACAACACGAAGATGTCCTGCGACAACTGGATCAAGAGCGCATGGAACGCCAAACCGCTGAGGAAGCTCGCCAGCAAGCGGAAGATTGCACCGCCAAACTCGAAGAGGACGTCGCGGCCTTGCGCGATTCGTACGAAGCACATCAGGAACTGCAAGCAACATTTTCCGAAACTCAGTCGCAACTAAGTACTTCGTATGATGAAAAAGAATCACTCACGTCCTCATTGGCAGCGGCCGAGGAGCGTGTTGGCGAGTTGGATGCCTACATCGCCGAGCTGAAAGAACAAGTATCGCGTAACGAAGGCATTGCTCGCCAGCTCCGTATCGAAAAAGAAGAAGCGCTCACAAGGATTGAACGCGAGCGCAATGAACTCGGGACAACAATTCTCTCGCTGCGGTCTGACTCGGATGTTTTACGTCACGAAACGGAAGAGCTGCGTCAGGAAAAAGAAAACACATTCGCCGAACTAACGAAGGAACAACGCAGTCGCCAGCAACTCGAAGAATCGCTTCGGTCACATGCCGAGACGCTCGACAGACTACGTGTTGATTCGATGTCATTCGAGGACCTCTTGGCGCGACAATCCGACATACACACTTCGCTAAACCAACATGCGAACCATCTGCGTGCATTTGCTGGTGAAGCGCACGAAGAAATCAGCAATTATGCGAATAGCGAACAGGCTTTCAGCGATTCATCGCCGGTCGTGTTTTCGTTCGATGACGCGGCCCGGTATCAGGCCACCGCAATGGATAATGTTCGTGAATGTGACAATGTTTCCTCGCGTGACGATGCGGCGCTTGGATTCGTTTACGAAACGCCGCCAGCCGACCAGGATGATCTCAAATTGATTTCCGGCATCGGCGAAATCCTTGAAAAGCGTCTGAACGATCTGGGCGTTTACACCTACGAGCAGATTATGAACTGGGATCAAGCGGCCGTTAATGAATTCTCGACTCGATTGGCGTTCAGCGATCGCATTGAGTCCGATGAGTGGGTCGAGCAAGCTCGACGCCTCCACCGCGAGCGCTATGGCAAGGCGGCCTAAACGGCCTAGTGCGACAACAAATCCGGATTTCTCACAAATGTAGGACGGAACGAGCGGCGCGGACACCACCGCGTTGCTTGTTACTTTCCTCGCCGCGCTGTTCCGGCATGAATCGCGAGAGCGGTGTCCATTGGCGATTCCCCGTACAACGTGCTAACGTGCTATCACAGGATTAGCTTGGGTTGCACGGACGTGCGAAATCGACTATCTCAAGCGGCTTGATTTTCACGGCGTCGCGCCGCGAACCGGTTTTTGCTAGCAATGCGGCCGGTTTTGCATCGAGTTCCCTCCGGTGGTTACGGTATCAACGATGGATCGTTTCGGTTTTTCAGTCACGCCAACATGGTGCCATTATCTGCTGGTCACTGTTATATACGTGTTTGGCTGCGGGACGATGAAGAGTCAAGTGGCTACCGAGCAACTGCTAGTTTCCGATGCGATCGAGCGTGCCGTGGATCAGTTTGATTTTTCTCCGCTGGCGAATTCGACTGTCTATCTTGACACGCAGTACATGGCCAAAGTTACGACACAAGGTTTTTTGAATAGTGACTATATTAGCAGTGCACTACGCGAGCGTTTGATGATGGCCAATTGCTATATAAAGGATAGCGCGGAGGATGCCGAGTTCGTGGTCGAAGTCCGCGTTGGCGTCCTGGGTACCGACGCACATGAAATCAATTATGGGATTCCCGCAAGCCAGCCACTTACGACGACGGCGTCGCTCATTACCGGCGGTGGCGTGATCCCTTCGCTGCCCGAGGTATCGCTGGCCAAGAAAGACGAGCGTCGCGGTGCCGCCAAACTGCATTTGTTCGCCTACAACCGAGAAACGATGCAAGCCGTATGGCAGCCCGAAGTTGCCTACGGCCGTAGCACGGCCCGCTCGCTGTGGGTATTTGGCGCCGGGCCATTCGAAAAAGGGACAATCTACGACAAGACACAGTTTGCAGGCGCGCCATTGGAAGCGCTGGAACTTCAACCGCTCGGCGTTAAGAACTTGTCGACGCTGGCAAAACTACGCCCGAATCGTGGGACCGATGAACGCCCCGATCACGCCCCAGCCGCGGAGCCAGGATTGCTAGCTCGGCTATTGCCGCATGCCGACAAACGTCCGCCCGTTCGTGATCAAGAAAATCATCTTGAAAAACCCAAACGAGAGAAAGTCACAATCGATCGGGTCGACGAATTGCGTGCCCCGTCAGTTGCCACGGATGAAGTTGTAAGTGACCGTAATCAAGTCGATCACGAAAACGACGAGAGCAGCAAAGTTGAAAAGGTAACCGTTGAGTTCAGCGATGACGAAAACTCACAGCCGTGAATCCACAGCTCAGGTAGAGAGCCAATCGTAAATGCGATGGGTTTTTTCGCGAGTCAGTCCACCCTTTTCCAGGGTCTGCCGCGAAAGAGTGTTGCTTTCCAGCACCCACGAGAACTCTGCTTCTTCGATACCGCCCCAAGCGAGGCCGGGTTCAATCAAATTCACGGCCAATACCGCGCCAACGCCCCACCGCTGGTATTCAGGCAGGACGTTTGTGCTAACCAACCGCAATCGCTTGTACTCGCGTCGCCTGGTTAGCAATTGAAGGAATCCCAATGGGAATAATCGTCCGTCGATTTTCTTGATGCGCTGATTGTAATCGAGCAGACCGAACATGCATCCCACGATCTTGTCGTCGATTTCAGCCAGAATCGTCAATTCGGGAACGATCAAGTAACGTAACGAGTTACTGAAATGTTTGATTTCGTTTTTGGAAAGCGGGATGTATCCCCAAGTTCCGACGAGCGCGCTGTTATAAATGCCGAGGAACGTGCGCACTTCAGCCTTGAAGTTGCGTTTATCCAAGGGACGCAGCCGAATGCCAAATCGTTCACTCGCTTCGCGAACAATGAAATGGACTTTGTCTTTTATCAGCGAGAGTTCATGCTTTTGCCCGTAATACGTATAGAGTTCTTGCACTTTTTCGAATCCATACTCCTCCCACAATTGGACATAGTAGGGAGGGTTGTAGGTCATCAGAAATGTAGGGCTTAGATCAAATGCGTCCGTCAACAAACCCCATTCGTAGTTGATCGACGGGTTCGTCGGACCACGTAGATCGTGTAAACCGTGGGTGCCCAACCACTCACGCGCTGCGTCAAACAGCGCGTTGGCGACCTGTTGATCATTTTCGCTTTCAAAGAACCCCACGAATCCGCGTTTTTCATCGGGATACAATTGATTATGGACGTGGTTATCAATAGCGGCGATACGGCCACAAGGTTCGCCGTTGCAAAAGGCGAGGAAAGTCGCGATTTCGGCTTGTTCGTAGAAAGGGTGAGAGCGATAACCGACGAGTTCTTTTTGACTCAAGCGTAACGGTGGAACCCAGGCTGGCCAGTCTCGATAGATCTTCCACGGCAGATTCAGAAACAGATTCTTCTCGCGGCGGGTGCGCACGGGTCGGATTTCGACAACGGACAAGATAAAACTCCGATTCGGTTTTCTCAGCTTGCGTGCCAAAATACAAACGAGCAACGCACTGGCGCGACCATGTGCGGATACTGCACCGGCCGAACGCAGACACTTTAATTGGCAGCGGTTCGCTGGGTCAATAACGCTTTCTACCCCCAAGGGTTCGAACCGATGCCGAACGTCATTCTGGTCACTGGTGCCACGGGCCTATTGGGCAACAACGTCGTGCGAATTCTCGTCGAGCAAGGTGTTACGACTCGGGTCCTCTTACGGCCCGGTCACGACAAACGCTGTCTGGCGGATCTGAATGTAGAGCAAGTGACGGGTGACATCCGCAGTCCTGACGAAATTCGCGCGGCGTGCCAAGGCGTCAGCACCGTGATTCATTGTGCGGGAAATGTACAAATTGGCTGGTCCACCTCGCGAGGTCATCAAGAAGTGAACGTGGATGGTGCCAGAAACATTGCGGCTTGTGCACATGATTTGCGACTGCGGCTTGTCCATGTATCAACGGTGAATTGCCTGGCTTTCGGCAAGCATCCGCAAGTGGCCAGTGAGGATTCGCCGTTGACTGGCCAAGAAGTACCTTGCAACTACGTGCTCAGTAAGCGCGCGGCGGATCGAGAGATTCGACAGCGCGCGAAAAATGGTCTGGACGCAATCATCGTGTATCCAGGATTCATGTTGGGTCCTTGGGATTGGAAGCCTTCCTCGGGAAACATGATATTGCAGTTGGCACGGGGCGGCGGTTGGTTCGCCCCTCGCGGAGGCTGCAGCGTGTGCGATGTGCGTGATGTCGCCGGCGGGATCATTGCGGCAGCGCGCATGCCGTCTTCCGGTGGGCCGTATATTCTGG
>CBDUAB010000010.1:0-14145 GCA_965365045.1 uncultured Planctomycetales bacterium | reverse complement strand
AAATCGGGAAGTTCACCATACCGTTCGCCAAAACGATCTAGATGCTCAAAAAGATAAACCGTTATATCGGGTTCGCGAAACATTGCACCGCGGATCCTCACGCGGTAAGGCGCATTGACCGCGTCGCCCAAATTGCCATCCCTGAGAAATGCAAGCAGCACGTTAGATTCAAATCCGACGTTTCGTAATCCGATCAGGGTTTGAATCGGTAACCGATAAACGGCACTTTCTGCACGTAGTCGTGAAAGAATCCCAGTTTGTCGCGCAAACTGCGGATGTGTTCAACAAGCGATTCCTCGGTAATTAAACCATCATCTTGATTTACACCTGCGATGATCTGCTGCGGCGTGAAGGGATAGTAAGGACGGCTCGCCAAAAAACAGATCAGACGGTATTCGATAAGACTGAGGCGAAACGGTGCACCGGACAATACGATTTCATATGGTAAAAGCGCATGTGGATCGTCGTCATCACGCCGGGACACGCGTCGAACGTGTTCCACAGTGGGCGCTTGAAGCTGTTGGTCGCTTTCCAAATGCGAGTTGGTGGCTTGAAAATCCATGCGATTCCAAATCGAGATACTCGGTGGCCACGGTCGTGAACCGATTTTACCTACATTAACTATTCTCGGCCCGCGGTGCCACGGAGGCAAGTGTTCTTTTGGTATTGATCGTCATCCGCGTGGAGAATTTGCCTGTTGAATCAGGCCGATTAGACACATTTTCCGCCAACTTGGCACTGCGCAAGAAGAGGCCACCGATGCACTCGTGCGTTGGCAATTCTTTGCATATGATTATAGGGGCGATCGTTTATACGAAGCGGCCATTACTAGCAACCAAAAACGTAGGACACGTTCTTAACCTGTTTGGACAGTGGACACGACAAAATCCTGTCCTACAGAGATGCGCGCACGGCGCGTGGACGTTACCGAGTAAGACTCTTACGCGAAAGCACTGCTCACGTGCCCCCCGATACTTGCTCAACTCCCAGCGACGATGTCAAGAGCATTCGTGTTGAAACGGAATCGTTAGACACCAATATCACTTCGATCCAACCTGGCGGCGGCGTTTGTATGCGACTGGAATTGTCCTGGGGCAAGCTGCGTCGCTGGTACTTAAAAACGTTTCGCCTTGGCTACGTCGCACGCATGAAAGGCAAACAGCTTTGCGAGCCGGTCGGCTGTCCGCACGAAGTCTTGGATCCGCGCGATCTGAAGTTTTTTCGCAACCTTACCGGCGATTGTTGGGATGATACTGATGATCCGTTCAGGTGGCGCGATCGTTTGCCGTTTGCCCGCGCGGGGCTAACGGAATTGCTGCTGATGGCTGGCGCGCCAATCCTCTTTGCAGTTGTCGCGGGTTCGTTTTACTGGCCACTGGCCATCCCCTTGCTGGGATTGGCTTTTTTCTTTGTTTGGTTTTTTCGCGATCCTCACCGCATTGTTCCCACCGGTACCGGCTTGGTAGTATCTCCGGCTGACGGAAAGGTCGTTGCCGTTGATCGCGTGGAGTACGATCCGTTTGTTGGCGGGCCGGCCGTTGTTGTGGGAATCTTCTTGTCTGTATTCAATGTGCACATCAATCGAGCGCCCGCAAAGTGCCGCGTTATTGGCCTAACTTACCAACCCGGCAAGTTTCTCAATGCTTTGCGACCGATTTCCGCCCGCGAAAATGAACGCATGATCGTAAGGCTGGAAGGCGATGAAAAGCCGTTTCGTAGGTATGTTGTGCGTCAAATTGCTGGTGCCTTGGCCCGGCGGATTGTCTGCCACGTGCGGCCGGGCGACCAATTGGCAGCGGGCGCCAGATTTGGCATGATAAAGCTTGGATCGAGGACCGAATTAGTGCTGCCGGCGGATCACAAACTGGACGTCAAGGCAGTGCTCGGCCAAAAAGTAAAAGCTGGTAGTTCGATTCTTGCCGTTTATCAATAACCCGGCACTCATTGTTTGGTACAAATGCGCGACACGCTCGCATGTCGCTTCTACTTATAAGGGTCATACGTTGCCTCAACGAAAAAAAAGTCGACGTGCGCCAACGTTTGCGGTATTGCCGACTGCGTTGACTTTGGGAAATGCGGTTTGCGGCTTGGGCAGCATTGCCATGGCCGCCAATCTTTACGGTCAAGATGGCATTGATCAGCGGATGTTTTTCGCTGGGCTGTTGATTTTTTTGGCGATGGCCTTCGATCTGCTTGATGGTCATGTGGCTCGCAAGATGAAACAAACGAGCCGCTTTGGCGAACAACTCGATAGCTTGTGTGATGTGGTCAGCTTTGGCGTCGCGCCTGCTTTTCTCGTGCTGACGTTTTCCTATCGTTTTCACCCCAGATTTCTCTGGATCGTGGCGGTCATGTACGTGTTGTGTGTGCTCGTACGATTGGCGCGCTACAACGCATCTATCGAGGAGCAAGAAGATTCCAAGGAGTTCTTTCGCGGGCTACCGTCTCCGGCCGCTGCAGGCATGATCGCATCGTATGCGCTGTCGATCCCCAGTCTGATGCAATTGGAAAGTACTCGGTCACCGCTGTTGCAGTCATTCGGTCGCAATTTGACCGTCGTTGCGGATGTGAGCATACCGTTTGTTGCTCTAGCCGTTGCCTTTCTGATGGTCTCGCCAATTCGCTATCCGCACTTCAACTATTGGTTGCGGGGACAGAAGCAATTTCATGATATGGTCAAGCTGATTATCGTCATCGTTGCCGTGGCGACGGTTCATGAACTGGCCGTGCCCTTTATTTGCACTTACTTTGTCGTGGCGGCGCCGATACAAGCGATGTGGACAGGCGCTGTGAAACAGCACGAGGGAAGACCACGTCGTAAATTGCGACCACGCCGTTTGGTGGATTGGACCGGACAGCGCCGCGCCCATCCGCGCACGCACGCGGCGCGGGGCCACGCGGCACGGTTTCACAAAGCCGATCGTCTGAAGGAAGCAACTCGCAAGAAACGAACCGGAGGCTCCGATGAGCAGCGGGGAGACACGCTCTCATGAGCCTCATGAGAGCGAACTTTATCACCAGTTTGCCAATTGGTATGAACGCGTCTTTGAGCGTTTTTTTCGACCGCGTATCGTAGACACCGTGGGTTCTATGAATATTCCCGCCGGTGCCCGGGTACTGGAATTGGGTGTCGGAACCGGTTTGTCGCTTTCCGCCTATCCCCAGCACGCCGATGTCACCGCAGTCGATCTTTCCGACCATATGCTGGCGAAAGCAGAGCGAAAAGTGGAACAATCGGGTTGGGTTCACGTGGAATTGCAGCAGATGGATGCCACGAAACTCGAGTTTACTGACGAGAACTTCGACTATGTGACGGCATTTCATCTGGTGACTGTTGTCCCTCAGCATCAGCATCAGCGTCTGCTCAGCGAGATGATTCGCGTTTGTAAGCCGAACGGAACGGTTGTGATCATCAACCACTTCCGTAGCCCACGCCGTTGGGTTTCGCGTTTTGTCGATTTGGTCAATCCCATCACCGTGCGACTTGGTTGGCGTACTACTTTGGGCTTACAGGATTTCTTGGGCGCCGCGCCGCTGGAAGTGCAACGGGTTTTCAAGACCTCATTCCGTTCGTTGTTCACGGTGGTGATCGCCAGAAAGATAGGCGATCCGGGTGAGCTTCTTACCAGCCAATTCTCCACACATTGTCGACATGATCAAAGTGTGGGTTCTGACTCACGATCTCAAGCGCGTGCTGTCGCGCAAGTGCCGCAATCCAAACGTCGTTCTCGGGAATCGGTCGGCCTCGATTCTTGAGATCGTGGCGGATCGTCGCGTACCAGTCAACCGTCTCGCGATCGCCACAAAGAATAATCGATTCCGCCTCCAACCGTGCCAGTAACGGTTGTAGTTTGGTGCGCTTGCGCGACGCAAGCAAAGCATGGAGGTATTCGCCAATCACGATCAGCGGCAAATGGTGGTGATCGGCCGTGCCAAGCTTACGACCCAATTGCTTGTTGCCGGCTAGCAAAGCGGAGACGGCATTCGTATCGAGGATCACTTCCACGCCTCGGCGTCGATTTTCGAGAATTCGTCGTCCAGCACTTGCTGAAGCTGGGAGACGTCATCTTTCGTCGCTTTTCCAAACACGGAACGCCAACCCGTAGTTTTGTTGCTGCCCTCTCGCTCAGCTTTTAATTTGTCTTGGATTGCATCCAAGAAAAAGGCCCGGATGGTCTGCCCTTTCAACGCAGCACGAGCCTTGATCTGGCGATAAAGGCTGTCGGGCACATCAAGTGTTGTCTTCATACAAGAACCATAAATCCATATTTATGGTACGTCCATGGTGTGATTCGGTAAAACCAAGAAGAACTTTGCTTTCGCCTGTCGGTTCGGTCGAAACTGAACCTAAGGAACATTCAGCGAAGTTACGTCACAAACTAGTGTCCCTCGCTCCCGCGTCGGGCTACCGTTGCTTCGGCAATTGCCGCAAGCAATGCTCGCACGTCCTCCGCAAAGATGCGGCCAATATTTCCGATGCGAAAACAATCGGCGTCGGTGACCTTGCCGGGATAGATTACGAACCCTCTTTCGTTAAGCCGCTGATAGAATTCCTCGAAGTCGAACGTTTCGTCCCGCGGGTAGTGGAACGATGTGATGATGTAACCTTGCAGGTCCGCGGGAACATATTCTTCAAAGCCCATCTTGCGCATGCCAGCAATCAGGCATTCATGGTTTTCGCGATACCGTCGAGCACGGCCGTGAACGCCGCCTTCGGCTGCGAGTTCATTAAGTGCCTGTTCGAACGCCAAGATCGTATGGGTCGGAGGCGTAAAACGGAATTGACCGTTGCTTTCCAAACCCTTCCATTGGTCAAGTAGATCGAGGCACAGCGTGCGCGCCCAACCGGCTGTGGCGACCAGTTTCTCCCTTCTACAGATGGCAAAGCCGAAGCCTGGGACACCCTCGATACACTTGTTGGCCGACGAGACAAGATAGTCGATGTTGCAGGCCGCCAGGTCGAACGGCACGGCGCCAAAAGCGCTCATGCTGTCGACGAAGTAATCCTTGTCCAATTCCCGGGCGATGCTGCCAACCTCGTCAATAGGATTCATAATGCCGGAAGTTGTTTCGCAGTGGACAATGGCAATCATACGGATCGCCGGATCGGCAGCGGCAGTTTTTCGCACTTCATCCACATCGGGAATCTCGTTTTCGACGTACTTGAGGACTGTCGTGGGAATACGGTGGATCGCTGCCATTTTGACGATCCGCTCACCGTAGGCGCCGTTTACGATCATCAGCAGTTTTCCGTCGGGCGGAATAGCCGACGAGATTACGCTTTCGATCGTGAACGTACCGCTTCCCTGCATGAGAACGGCTTCGTAGCCAGCAGCTTGACTGACGCCGGCAATTGCCAATAGCTGTTGACGAATGCGACCCACCGATTCGATAAACTCGGTGTCACGCGAACCGAGATCCCGTAACATGGCTTGCTTGACCGTCTGGCTCGTGGTCAGTGGGCCGGGTGTGAACAGCAGTTTGTCTTTGTTGGATGCATCTGGCATAATCATATCTACTACTCTTCGGATTGTAGCGCGTGTTTTACGAGCGGCTCAATGTACCGCGTCGGGTCGCGGAATGCGATTCCGGCGAATTCGAGCAACTTGACCGCCAGCAATGATTCCGCCGTCTGGCGCCGGTCCCCAAGGCGTCACTGGACGTTATAATAAGCCATTCGACTACGAGACGTATGAGGGATAGTTCATGTTGCGTAAGGCTGTCGTATTCCTTTTGGTGCCCAATTGCATCCTCGCGATTGCAGCCTCGTTCGGGCAGGCCGGTGATTGGCCCATGTGGCGTTATGACGCGCAGCGATCGGCCGCAGCGCCGGATGATTTGCCGGACAAGCTGTCTCTCGTCTGGTCACGCCAATATGAGCGCCGCCAGCAAGTCTGGGATGATCCACTCAATCATGACTTGATGCCCTACGACAAAGTCTTTGAGCCGATCGTCGTGGGCGACCAGATGATCTTTGGATTCAATGACAGCGACAAAGTCATTTCACTCGATGTCGATTCCGGCGAAGAACGCTGGCGATTCTACTGCGATGGACCGGTACGAATGCCTCCGGCGGCTTGGCGCGGAAAAGTCTACTTTGCCAGCGACGATGGTCATCTCTATTGCTTGAACGTGGACGACGGGGCATTGGTTTGGAAGTTTCGCGGAGCGCCGTCAATGCAGAAAGTCTTGGGCAACGGCCGAGTGATCTCCATGTGGCCGGCCCGCGGCGGGCCGGTTGTGGCCGATGACAAGGTCTACTTTGCCGCCAGCATTTGGCCATTTCTCGGTACGTTTATCTATGCACTGGATGCTGAGACGGGACAAGTCGAATGGGTCAACGACGGTACGGGCTCGCAATACATCAAGCAACCGCACGGTGCGCCGTCGTTTGGCGGAGTCGCTCCTCAAGGGGCATTTGCCGTTGCTGGTTCGTCGTTGTTGGTTCCGGGCGGTCGTTCCGTGCCCGCTGTGTTCGAGCGGGCGACTGGCAAGTTACGTTATTATTATCTGGAAGCGGGTGGTAAAGGAACGGGCGGCTCACTTGTGATGGGTAACGAAGAATCCTTCTTCGTCCACACGCGGCGGCGCGAGGTGCGACGTTTTAATTTGGAATCGGGCAAGAAAACAGCCTTCATGGTGAATGAGCCAGTGCTGACCGACGGCGAGTTGTTTGCCGCAACCGACAAGTCCGTGACGGCGTACAACGCCGATGAAAAGATCAAATGGCAGTTGCCGGTGGATGGCAGCGGCGATCTGATCAAGGTCGGCGGTCGCTTGTACGCCGCTGGTGCGAAAGCGATCACGGCAATTGACTTGCCAGACGATGACGGAATTCTAGAAGAAGTTTGGTCGGAGCCCGTTACCGGTCAGGTCCTTCGTTTGTTGGCCGGTGATGACAAGCTCTTTGCCGTGACACTCGACGGGCGCATCATGGCGTTTGGTGATGGCGCCCGGCTAGGTGATGGCGCCCAACTAGGTGATGGCGCTGTCAAGCGGATTGTGAAGAAGGAAAAACCGGCAAAATCTTCGGCGACGATGCTGGCCACCGCCGATTCAATTTTGAAGCGGATGCCGACGCGCGAGGGCTATGCTTTTTGCTTTGGTGTCGACGATGGCGACTTACTCGAAGCCCTCATCACCCGATCTCAATTACATATTGTCGCAGTTGATGAGGACGCCGCAAAGGTCGCTCGCTTGCGGCAGCGCTGGGATGAAGTCGGTTGGTATGGCGACCGCATCACGTTGCATGTAGGCGATCCAAAAACTTTTGCAGCACCGCCGTACATCGCCAATTTGGTACTTGTTGGTCGTGAGTCAGGCCGACGCTATTCCAAGCCTGAGCAGGCCCAGGCAATCTATAAGTCCGTACGACCTTATGGCGGGGTCGTATGCTATCGTCGCGGGTCGGGCGTAAACGAGTCACAATTGCGCAATCTGGTCAAGAGCGTGCCCCTGATCAACGCCGAACTGCGTTCCACACCGCGAAACATCATGTTGGTGCGCAAGGGCGCATTGCCAGGTTCCGCGCCGTGGACGCATCTGTACGGCGACATTGCCAACTCGGTAAAGTCGGATGATAAATTGGTCAAGTTGCCGTTGGGAATCCTTTGGTTTGGTGGCAACTCGAATCTCGACATGTTGCCGCGGCACGGGCATGGTCCACCCGAACAGGTAATTGGCGGTCGATTGTTTATCCAAGGAGTGAATTCTCTTTCGGCGCGCGACGTCTACACGGGCCGTCGGTTGTGGAAGCACGTATTCGATGATTTGGGAACGTACGAAGTCTACTATGACGACACCTACAAAGTCGCGCCGCTCGAGACGAAGTACAACCAAGTGCATTTGCCCGGTGCGAATTTGCGCGGTACGAACTATGTCGTGACCGAGGATGCGGTCTATTTGGTCGTGGGCCGACAGTGTATTTTGCTTGATCCGACGAACGGTAGAACACAAGAAACGATTGATTTACCGGCCACTGAGGACGGCAGCGAATCGGATGCCTGGTCGTATCTCGGCGTATATGACGACACGTTGCTCGCTGGCGCCGACTTTTCAAACTTTACCGAACAGTTGGGGGTCAAATTCAAAACCAAAGGCAAAAAAGGCAAGGCCTGGAGCTTCGATCGATTCGGCTCGGACGGGCTGATGGCGTTACACCGTCATACAGGTAAGAAAAAATGGGAATTGTCCGCGCGGCATAGCTTCTTGCACAACGGTATCATTGCCGGGGGTGGCCGCGTCTATCTGTTGGACAAGCTGCCAAAGTCGGTAGAAGACCAACTTGCCCGTCGCGGGAACGATCGGCCCGAAACCTATTCACTGAAAGCCGTCGACGCCGCGACCGGTGATGTGTTATGGGAAGTTGATGACAATGTCTTTGGGACGTGGCTCGGTTATTCGGCGGACCACGACATTCTGATCCAGGCCGGTTCCTCGGCACCCGATCGAGCGCCTGACGAAGTTGGCAAGGGTATCGTGGCTTACAACGCGGATGATGGGTCGGTGCTTTGGGAAAACCGAGATCTCCAGTATGCCGGCCCCTGTATCTTGCACAACGACCTGGTGATCATGAACTCAAAGTCCTACACAACGACAAGCGGTGTTTATAGTTTGCTTACTGGTTTACCCGCTCTGATCGACGACCCGCTGACCGGGCGTCAACGTTCCTGGACCTACAAGCGGGCGTACGGTTGTAACACGGCCGTCGCTTGTGAGAATCTGTTGACGTTTCGTTCGGGTGCGGCGGGGTTTTATGATCTCGAACGCAAGTCTGGAACTGGTAACTTGGGTGGCTTTCGATCAGGGTGCAGTTCTAACCTAATTGTTGCCGACGGCGTTTTGAATGCACCCGACTACACACGGACGTGCAGTTGTGGTTATCAGAATCAGACGTCGCTTGCGCTGGTGCACATGCCGGATGTTGAGATGTGGACAGCGAATGAATTGGACGTCCCAGTCAATGATATGATCGGCCATATCGGGATCAATCTGGGTGCTCCCGGTGACCGCCGTGATCCGTCCGGCACGATGTGGATTGAGTACCCTTATGTCAGTGGTGATGAACGACCCTTGGAAATCGATTTAGCGGACTCGGAATCCTATCGTCGCCACACGTCGGCAGTGGATGCGGCCGAAATTCCCTGGGTCCTCGCATCTGGTCTGCGGGATTTCTCCAAATTAAAAATACGTCTGGGGCCACCGCGACCTCCGGCCCCCGGTCTGGAGCCGCGCGAGCACATCTTTGACGTGCGATTGCATTTCGCGGAACCGGATGACGTGAAAGTTGGCGAGCGAGTTTTTGATGTCTGGATCCAAGGCGATCAAGTCCTGAGTGATTTTGATGTAGTAAGTGCCGCCGGTGGAAAGCTGCGCGGGGTGACGCGACAGTTTAGCGCGGTCAAGGTGGACAACTATTTGACAATCGACCTTAAGTGCGGCGATAACAAGGAACTTGGTCCTATCTTGTCCGGTATCGAGCTCATTTCAAAGAAATCGAGTTAATCGTGATTCGTTCTCAATCGTATCGAGTTATTGGCGTCGTACTGATCACGACGATCACAGCGGCCAGCGTCCTGGCCTGCCGCATTCCTGTATTTCGTTACGCGCTCGAGCGTTGGCCACCTGATTCCTTTGAACTCATCGTTGTGCACCGTGGCGATTTGGACGAGCAACAATCGGAGATTGTTCGGTCGATTGAATCTCGGACAACAGATGACACTCAGCCAGTCAATTTACGTGTAACCACGATAGATATCGATCAGGACGATTTGTCGCCTGAAAACCGGGCGCTGCTTGATACGCTGCAAACCGACATCTCGGAAATAGCTGCACCACGGATGATATTGCTTTTTCCCAGCCAGCGTCGACAAGCAACGGTCGCCTGGCAAGGAGAGCTGACGGCAGACAACGTGGCGAGGCTTGTCGATTCGCCGTTACGTCGTAAGGTCGTCGAGCAAGTGCTGGAAGGTGATTCGGCGGTGTGGGTCCTCATCGACGGCAGCAATAAGGATGCAAACGATGCGGCCGCCGCAACCTTGGAGTTGGAATTGGCCAAGGTCGAAAACCTTATCAAGCTGCCCACTCAGGAAATTCTTGAAGCAGAAGAAGAATTTCGAGCTGATACGGCGGTCGAATTGCGACTTGGTTTTACACTCTTACGGTTGCGGAGGGACGATCCGAGTGAAGCGGTATTTCTCTCCATGCTGCTCGGTACCGAATCGGACCTAAGAGACTTTGACGAGCCGATCGCCATTCCAATTTACGGCCGTGGTCGGACGTATTACGCGCTTGTAGGCAAAGGTATCAACGCGGATCTGATCGAACAGAATTGTCGCTTTATTTGTGGCGATTGCTCTTGCCAAGTCAAAGAACAAAACCCAGGCAGTGATGTTTTGTTGGCTGTGAATTGGGATGAACAGATTCGCGGTACCGCTTTTTCCGAGCAAGAACTGCCGGAGCTGACTGGAATCGGTGGCCTGGAGGTCATTGATCTCGGTCAGTATGAACGCGAATTGGAAGACAACAAAGGGCCGACCAAGGACGCGATGATTGCGGCGACCGCAATTGACAAAGCTGCCCCGTCCGAGACAGAAGCCGATCGGCCAGATTCGGAAGACACAACATCGGATGATCAGGGTGTGACGACGTCACCCAGCGTAACCTATTCGCAGGCTGAATCGGCGACGGTTTCTGTTTCGGAGGAAGCTCGGACGGAAACACAACCGGTGGCAACGTCGCCGCTTTGGTGGACTCTTTTCCCAGTTGTTGGTGTGGCGCTGATCGTCGCGGTGGCGGGGATGATCTTGATGCAGATGCGTTCCTAATACATCGCCCAAATCCGACGGACTTGACGGTGGACAGCCATATCTGACGGGCGACGGCCTGTATCAACAAGGTTCTGGAGCGTGATGTCTCTGATTCCGTGTCCCGGAGGGACATAGGCAGATAGCCCCAGGTTTCAACCTGGGGAAACAAGGCGCTATGGTATCCAGAGTCCCGTAGGGACGATGGCAAGCTTAACTTCCAGTTTAGGCATCCCAAACGCGTGCCAGCCAGAAACCCACAGGATCATCGCGCAATGAGCACGTACACAAGTCTTACCTATCACGTTATCTTTAGCACCAAATACAGAAAACCGCGCATCGTCGAATCATTCAAGGAGAATCTGTATTCGTACATTGGCGGTATCATCCGAGGTGAGAAAGGGAATCTCGTACAGATCGGCGGTGTCGAGGATCATATTCACATCCTAGCAGGCTTTAGCCCGACGATTGCCGTCTCCGATATGTTGAAGCGCATCAAGGGCAATTCGTCCAAATGGATTAACGACGAAAGGAAGACGAAGAGTCGATTCGAGTGGCAAGCTGGTTACGGAGCTTTTACGGTGAGTCATTCACAGATTCCAATCGTAAGACGATACATCCATACACAAGAGGAGCACCACAGGAAGTTGACTTTCAAAGACGAGTTCTTAGCCATTCTAAAACGTCATAACATCGAGTACGACCACAAATATGTGTTTGAAGCGGAACACGTCGGACGACGCACCCTAATTCGCCGTCGTCCCTTCGGGACTCAATACGGTGAGAGCCATCTTTTCCCCAGGTTAAAACCTGGGGCTATCGGCCCATGTCCCTTCGGGACGAGCAGCAGTGCAACGCGGCTAACGCAAAGGCAATCGTACGGGATGTTTCAACCTCATCTAGCAACTGCCTGTGAGAAGAATTCAGCCTCGCAAGTTCGAGTATCATCGTTCACTGGGGTTCAACGCAGCAAATACTCTTCGGTTCCCGACGTGCCTCTTTGGCCCTGAAATTCTGAGACTTACGTGCCCGTTGTCTTACAAGCGCAGCGTAACGGACAAAATGAAAACCAAATCCCGGCTGTGATGCTTGAATCCCAAATTGGTTCGAGTATGCTGCAACTAACAACATAGGGCCTACCATTCTCGTTTGTATTTGACGTCTCGGACTGATATGCTCCGCGAAAACCGTTCGCCCCATGCTCATTCGCTACGACCCGAACGCGGGCCTGAACGTACTGCGTTGAAAATCGTGCATCAGCAGGATGGGTGCGCCTGAGAAGTTACAATGTAGAAAACACCCATTGACCCCCGTAGCTCGTAAATCAGATAGCTCGTAAATCGGATGAAAAAAAGTGACTGACAAAGCACCTTGGATTACGTATCGCCCCGAACTACGTGTTCTTGATTGCACGGTTCGAGACGGTGGATTGATCAACAAACATCAATTCACGGACGAGTTTGTAACGGCCGTTTACAAAACGTGTATAGCGGCCGGCATCGATTATATGGAGATCGGTTACAAAAATACTCCTCGATTGTTTCCAGTCGAAGATTTTGGTCCTTGGCGTCATTGCGACGAAGATGACATGCGGCGTGTCGTCGGAGATCATGATGCCGAAGCAACGGGCCTCAAGCTCTCGGCCATGGCGGACGCCGGAAAGAGCGACTGGAAAGAACAGATCGCTCCTTGTAGCGAAAGTGTGCTGGACATGATTCGTGTTGCGTTTTACGCGCATCAAGTTTCTGAGGCTGTCGAGATGATCGAACACTGCCATTCGTTAGGCTACGAGACAATGGCCAATTTGATGGCCGTCTCGAATATTACGGAAATTGAAATAGAAACGGTTCTAAAAGCGATTGCACCCACACCGGCCGGCACGATGGTCATCGTCGATAGTTTCGGCCATCTCTATCGCGAGCAGATCGATCGGTTGTACGCAAAGTACCGAGACGCGATGGCGGAATCCGGTAAGGAAATTGGCATTCACGCCCACAACAACTTGCAACTGGGATTTGCCAATACGATCGAAGCGATCATTTTAGGTGCCAACCGCGCTGATGGAACGATGGCGGGATTGGGCCGTGGCGCGGGTAACTGCCCGATGGAGCTTTTGTTGGGATTCTTGCGAAATCCAAAATTTCGCCTGCGACCTGTTGTTGATTTAATACAAAATCACGTCGAACCGTTGCGCGAATCGATCGAGTGGGGCCCTCTAATCCCTTACAACTTAACGGGACAAATGAACCGGCACCCGAGTGCCGCGATCGAGTTTCGCGCCGGCGAAAACAAAGATGACTTCGTCAAGTTCTACGATCAGTTGGTGAGTGATATCTAGTTGGACCGGTCACTCGCGAATCCCTCACGACGGAGCGTGAGGACTACTTTGGACGAGTTATTCACACTTCTGCCTTCATTCTAGAATTCCATCGCTTTCTGATATTCAGGTGTGGAGGGTATTCAATTGACTCGCCCTATAATCCATTGGTTGGCGATCCATAGCCCGTGCGCGCAACGCCGTGAAGGATTTTGGGTTACGTCCCAAGGATGAAGTGTCATGTAGGATGGATTGGCCAAGTCGTGATTCCATCGTCGATTCTCAGGGGATTTTCCAACGACTTGGTAATCCGTCCGTGCGCTGGGACGGATTGCCCATCCGTGGAAAGTGGACTGGCGGACACGATATTGGTTGCGAATGGCCCAATCCATCCTACATTTCCCCGTGCAAAAATCGTTCACGGCCGATCGGGGCTATGGTGACTCACACTTGCCTAAAACGTTCTACGTCGAGAATCTAAAACACAACAGTCGGTCAAGTCAATTGAACGCCCATTTTAGGTGCAATTCCATATGGCACGTTAGATATCTCCCTGCTCGTTGATGCTGCTGTAGACATCATTGGCCAGCGTGCGGAGTAGCGATTCCCAGTCGTCATCCGCGTCGCCATCGCCGTCCACGTCATACAAAACGCCATTGACGGACCTGTAATTCGTGGCCAATAACAGATCCAAGACGGCCAAATCCGTGTCGTCGGCCACGTCGAATACTTCACCAGCATCTCCCACATTGAACGTGGACACTCCAACCCCGTCGGCGGTCACAAGGAACCCGAAGCTCTCCGCCGTCGTGCTGGCGAGCGTTTGGTTCGTCACGTAGGTGGCCAGTGCCACGGCCATCACTTAGGCGTCCATCTTCACCGGTCCGCCCAAGCCAAGCTGCACGGCTTCCTTCTTCTTACGCCGGAATAGGTCGCTATAGAAGTCCGCTACCTGGGCGTTGGACTTGCCGGTGAGGTCGTTGACGTTGGGCACGGGACAATGTTCGATCACCGTCGCTGCTA